>CALLVC010000352.1 GCA_938010785.1 uncultured Saprospiraceae bacterium | reverse complement strand
AGCACAGGATTTATCCTGTTGTGTTTCAAGGTCTTCAGACCTTGATTTTAATGGTTTCTCGGACTAAAGTCCTTCGACTGAACAGAATAAATTCTGTGCTACCAGTTGAAAAAAAACGCACTTTATTTTCTGAATCTCAATAAGAAAATTTCGTACACTCCTAATTAATAAATAGCAATTGACCATTGACTTAATGACTAATGATATAATTCATGCCAAGATATAAGAATTTAGTACAAGTACAAGAAGACTTAGCCAACAGCCTAATCACCTGCGAACATTTAGTAGAATATTACTTAGACCGGATTAATGCGACTAAAAATCTAAATGTTTATGTAGAGGTTTTTGAAGAAGAAGCAATGGCACAAGCGATTGCTTTAGATGCCAAATATAAAAATAACCCCAATTCCGTAGGTAAACTATTTGGGATGGTTATTTCTATAAAAGATGTCTTGTGCTATAAAGGACATACGGTAACGGCGGGTGCAAAAATCTTAGAAGGATTTAAATCCTTATTTACAGCAACAGGCATTGAGCGATTATTAGCAGAGGATGCGATAATCATAGGGCGAGTCAATTGCGACCAATTTGCAATGGGTTCTACCAATGAAAATTCTCATTATGGTCCAACGAAAAACGGTTTAAACCCAGACAAAATCCCTGGTGGTTCTTCTGGTGCTTCAGCCGTTTCTGTGCAAATAGATACCTGCCTAGTCGCTTTAGGAACAGATACAGGTGGGTCCGTTCGACAACCTGCCGCTTTTTGTGGTATCCTAGGTTTCAAACCTACTTATGGACGTGTTTCTAGGTACGGCTTATTGGCATACGGTTCTTCTTTTGACCAAATTGGTGTCTTAGCAAATAGTGTAGAAGATATCGCCTTGACGCTAGAATTAATGGCAGGAAGAGATGAATTTGATAGTACGTCTAGCAGTCAAGCAGTCCCTAATTATTCAAAAAAATTAGCCTTTGGTAAAAAAGCAAAAATTGCCTATTTCCCAACCGCAGTAGAACATAGAAGTTTGGATGCAGATGTACGCAACCAAACTTTAAATTTAATCAAGTCATTACGGTTAGATGGGCATACCGTAGAAGGCGTAGACTTTGATTATCTGGATTATATTATCCCAGCCTATTACGTCTTGACAACCGCCGAAGCGTCTTCTAATCTATCTCGTTTTGATGGCATTCGATATGGCTACCGTAGCCCTAATGCCACCAATTTAGAAGAAACGTATACCATGTCTCGAACCGAAGGGTTTAGTACGGAAGTGAAGCGTAGAATCATGTTGGGGACTTTTGTTTTAAGTGCAGGTTATTATGATGCGTATTACGGAAAAGCACAAAAGGTTCGTCGTTTAATTGCGGAAAAAACAGCCGAGATATTTAAAGACTACGACTTTATTTTAATGCCAACCGCTCCTGGTCCTGCATGGGATATTGGTGCGGTCAATGATGACCCCGTGACGATGTATCTAGCGGATATTTTTACAGTGCAAGCAAATATGGCTGGTATTCCTGCTATTGCTATTCCTTTAGGTACATCAGATGGGATGCCGATTGGTGTTCAGTTGATGGCTAATAAATTTGAGGAAGAGAAGTTGTTGGCTTTCTCGAAGGAGTTGGTTTAATTGTTTTAAATCGTGGTGATTTTGAAAATCACCACGAATTGATTTAATAGCTAAAACAAACTAACAAACCCAAAATGCACCTTCGCTGACCGAAATTCAAAAGCCGCTTCCTCCAATTTTCCTAAAGCATAACTAATTCCAAAAATTCCAGCTTTCGTTTCAAAAGTCATTCCTGCGCCAAGACCAATCGGCTGGCTAGAAAAATCGTTCTCATTCGTTTTATTCTCCACGTAAGCCATATCTCCAAAAAGGAAAAAATAACTATTCTGTCCTATCAAGTAACGATATTCTAAAGTTCCTAAAACATAAGAAGTCGCAAAGATTGACTCTTCATCAAACCCTCTCAGCAATTGATTACCACCGATTCGGAATTGTTCATTTCTTAAGATTGGATTTTCTGATATAATGGTAGCCCCTTGAATACTTGCTTTTAATGCCGTTCTTTTTTGTATAGAAAAATATTTATCTAACCTACCTGATACTTGATATTGAAAAGTATTCAAATCTAAGGGGTCATAAAGGCTATTAAAATTAAACGTTGGATTATTTTCGTCTAATAAATCTGTTATTTTATTATTTTTTTGAATGGTCTTAAAACCCGCACTACCCTCGACTTGCAGGAGCCAACCTGACCGTGGATTAAAGCGATAATCTAAGCGTTCTAATTGATAAGCTACCCCAAAAGCGGTATTTCGAATATCTAAATTCTGAGGTAATTGTCGATTTCGAATAATTGCATTTTCATCAACGGTCAATAAAGCAGAAGAAGTGTTTTTAGAAAAAGCTTTTAAATAATTCCCTCCTTCAAATAAATATTGTAGGCCAATATTCCAAATCAAATCCCGATAAGTAGAGTCTCTTTTATACAGTCCAAACGTCCCGTCTATCCCCAAAGGGGTTTTTAATAAGTAGGGATAATTCGCTTCCAAAGTCAACTGTTGCGTTTCAGGGCGCAACTGTTCAAATTCAAAGTGAATCCGTTCTCCTTTACCAAATTGATTTTGAAACTCTGCATCAATATCTCCTGTAATCAAAACCTTTCCCGTTTCTTGATTATTGGGCAAGACCCCAATTAAAAAATCAAATCGATTGGCTTTTTTAGGGGCTAAAAATAAATTGACCGTCGCTTCATTTTTTTTAAAGCGAATAGCGGGAGAGCGAGTTTCTTTTACAAAAGGTAATTCTGCTAGTTTATCAGAAGCAGCAATAATTTTGTCTTTTTGATAGACCTCTCCCTTTTTTAAACCTAGATAGCTTTCTAAATAAAATTGATTTAATGGTGCATCGCCTTCCGTTTTCAAGTCAGCAAGGCGAAATAATTGCCCTTTTTTCAACAGTAATTTGCCTGTTACTTTTTCATTAGTTATTTGTATATCTGACAATCGAATGTTTGCAAAAGGGTATCCATTATTCTCTGCATCGACTAACAATTTTTCTTGGATATTTTTTAGTTGAAAATAAGTCAGCGATTGATTTAAATCACGCTCTAATCCAGTGCGTTTTAGAATTGCAGGGTCGATATTCGTATGACTAATCTGGAAATCATTATATCGTTTTCCTAAAAATAAATAAGCTGTGTAAGTCGTATCTTTTTTATTTAAACTATCAATCGAAGCAGAAAGGAATGCAGCTTGTTGAAGGCTATCAATTAAGTGATTGAGTGTTGTTGAAATAGCGGTTGTGTCTGTGAGTAGATAGAAATTTTCAAAATCTTGTTTTGAACTTTCGCCCTGAGAAATGACCTGCAATTGCACGCTTTGGGCTGCCCCTGTAAATACAGAAGTCAAAAAGAAAAAGAAAATTATATTTCTAATAAAGTTAGTCACTTTAATAAGAACGATTTGGCCATTAAAATATTTGCGTAGGCATTTCTACTCAAGCTTCGGTTCAAAAGTAAACCATTCTAGCCGCTTCCTGTTTTACAAACATGAAAAAAGAAAACTTACCAGAAAAAATATGTACCGTTTGTGGTTTACCCTACAAATGGCGAAAAAAATGGGCAAAAAACTGGGACGAAGTAAAGTATTGTAGTGAACGATGTAGAAGAAATAAATCGAAAAAAATATAACATGCCAAAAACACTAAGACTCATTCTCGGAGACCAATTGAATCTACAGCATTCTTGGTTTGAAAAAGTAGATAAAACCGTCCAGTATGTATTAATGGAAATGCGTCAGGAAACGGATTATGTAAATCATCATATTCAAAAAATTATCGGCTTCTTTGCTGCCATGCGGTCTTTTTCAAGTGAACTAAAAGAACAGGGGCATCAAGTCATTTATTATCAATTAGATGATTCAAAAAACAAGCAAAGTCTAACGGAAAATTTACAACAAATTATTCAGGAAATAGGCATTGAAAAATTTGAATATCAACTACCCGATGAATATCGTTTAGATGAGCAATTAAAAAGTTTTTGTCAAGAAATAAAGATAGCTAGTAGCGTCACTGACACAGAACATTTCCTAACAGAAAGACACGAGTTAGCTGATTTTTTCAAAGGGAAAAAAACTTATCTAATGGAATCCTTCTATCGCTCGATGCGGAAGAAATACCATATAATGATGGAAGGAAATGGTAAAAAACCAATAACAGGCAAATGGAACTATGATAAAGAAAATCGAAAAAAATTACCCAAAGACCATGTGCCTACCCAACCATTCATGCTGGAGCGAGATGTATCGGATATTTACGATGTGATTCAATCAACAACTATTAAAACGATTGGCAATGTTAATCCAAAGGCATTTTTATGGCCAATCAATAGAACAGAATCTTTGCAATTATTAGATTTTTTCAATAAAAGTTGTCTCCATTTATTCGGCGCCTATCAAGATGCCATGACCCCTAATTATTGGTCACTCTATCATTCAAGATTGTCTTTTTCTATTAACACAAAAATGCTTTCCCCTTTAGAAGTTGTACAAAGTGCTATCAAGTACTGGGAAGCCAATTCAGAAAAAGTAACCATTGCACAAATTGAAGGCTTTGTTCGGCAAATTATTGGTTGGCGCGAATACATGCGAGGTATCTATTGGGAAAAAATGCCTCAATATAGCACCCTAAATTTCTTTAAAAATGACCGAACTTTACCTTCCTTTTTTTGGAATGGACAAACCAAAATGAATTGTTTAAAACACGCCATTGGGCAATCTTTAGATTATGCTTACGCCCACCATATTCAGCGTTTGATGGTCACAGGTAGCTTTACCCTTTTAGCGGGCATACATCCCGATGAGGTAGACGAGTGGTATCTAGGCATCTACATGGATGCCATTGAATGGGTAGAAATTACCAACACAAGAGGAATGTCTCAATTCGCCGACGGAGGTATCGTTGGAACTAAACCATACGCAGGTTCTGCTAATTACATCGATAAAATGTCGCATTATTGTGGAACTTGTTTTTACAAAAAGAAAGAAAAGGTGGGCGCAAAAGCCTGCCCATTCAACAGTCTTTATTGGCACTTCTATTTTAGAAATAGAGAAAAATTAGAAAAGAATCCTCGAATAGGCATGGCTTATCGTACTTGGGATAAAATGGATATCGCCAAAAAAGAAGCAATTATTCAGCAAGCGGAGGTATATCTAGAAAATATCAATACACTTTAACCACTTATTAACTAAACTGCGTTCAGATAAAAAGAGAGATTTGTTATTTTTGCAGATACCGTAGACATCCGTCTGCAAATTTTGAAAAAACAGATTCGTTTCTGTACTACGAAAATATCTATGCCCTTTCGATTTGAGAACATCGATTATTTATACGCCTTGCTATTAATACCAATTTTCATTGTATTATTTTGGTTGATACAAAGAGCAAGAAAAAACGCCTTTGCCAAATTTGGTAATAGTACCTTATTGTCCCAATTAATGCCTGCTTATTCAAAATATAAGCATACGACAAAATTTATCTTATTACTTTGCGGATTAGCGTTTCTGATTGTAGGTTGGGCAAATCCACAATGGGGAAGTAAAAAAGAGAAAGTCAAGCGAAAAAGTGTTGACATTTTTATCGCTTTGGATATTTCTCAAAGTATGATGGCGGAAGACATTCAACCAAATAGAATGGAACGAGCCAGAAAATTTTCCCAAAAATTAGTAGATAAATTAAAGGGCGACCGTTTAGGCATCATTTTATTTGCAGGTAATGCATACATGCAAATGCCATTAACTACGGATTATGCCGCAGCTCAATTATTTTTGAGAAGTGCCAATCCTAGTCAAGCACCCGCTCAAGGCACCGCTATCAGCGAAGCGATAGATTTAGCAGAACAATCTTTTGAAGAAGATAATAAACAACACAAAGCCATCATTATTATCTCTGATGGTGAAACGCATGACCAAGATGCACTAGATAGAGCAAAAACAGCAGCAGATAACGGCTTATTAATTTATAGTGTTGGGGTAGGAACACCATCGGGAGGATTTATCCCTACGATTATAGGCGGACGGTCAGATTATAAGCGAGATGAAAAAGGGAATCCTGTCAGAACCAGTTTAAATGAAGGCATGATGCAAAATTTAGCGGATGAAGGAAATGGCTTCTATTTTAACTTAGCAGGAAGCAATGTAGAAGAAGTATCCGTTGCCTTGAGGAATAGCATTGACCAAATGGAAAAAAGAGAATTTGAAGCAAGAGTCTTTAACGAATACGAAAGTTATTTTCAATATTTTATAGCCATTGCCATTTTATTTTTAATCGCAGAATTTTTATTATCCTATCGAAAAAATAAATGGTTAGGAGAAAAAGATTTATTTGGGAAATAGCGCCAAGCAGTAGCAGCAAATGAATTCGATACTAATAAATAAACAGCTTATGAAAGCATATATTTTAGTCTTTATCACTTTATTTTTTGGCGGCCCCATATTCGCTCAATCTGCTCATAAATTATTGCGTAGTGGAGACAATGCTTATGAAGATGAAAATTTTCAGGGGGCAGAAGAACGGTATAGAAAATCTTTAGAAGAAAAAAAGACTTCTAAGGGCGCATATAATTTAGGGAATTCCATTTATCAGCAAAAACGATTTGATGAAGCTATTCGGCATTATTCTAACGCCGCAGAAACAGCAAAAGATAATGCTACCAAATCTAAAGCCTATCATAACTTAGGTAATTCATTATATGCTAAGCAAGACTTTGAAGAAAGTATCAATGCTTATAAAAACGCTTTGCGTTTAGACCCTAAAGATGTAGAAACTAAGTTTAATTTAGGGCAAGCCCAACGTCAATTGCAAATTCAGCAACAGCAACAACAACAGCAGCAACAAAATAGTGACTCCAAAGAGGGAGAAAATGAACCCGATGACCAAGAACAGCAACAAGAAGGAGAAGAGCAACAAGACCAGCAGCCCCAACAACAACAGCAACCTGTCGGTGACGACCAAAAGGAACAAGAACAGCAGCCTCAACCAAAAGATTTAAGTAAAGAAGAAGCAGAACAACTACTAGAAATCATGGATGAGGAAGAACGAAAAGTGCAAGAAAAAGTGAAGAAAAAACAATCAAAACCTTCGAAGTCTAGTAAGGACTGGTAACTACAATTTTTATAGGTTGTGCTTTTGGCATCCCTTCCGCTGTATCGGTTCAGAAGCTTACACTTCTTCATGTTCTAGGTCGTGTTCTTTTCTTAGTCGTACGCTGAAGTTTTGAACGCGACCTAGAACAAGCCATGCAAAGAAACCGTCAAAATCCGTTAAACCTGCCCGACTGCGTCATTCGGGCGGGTCTGTGATTCAATCCTAGCAGCTTTCAAAATTTTGTACAATCTTTTTTAGAATTCATAACAAAAAATTACATCATGAAAAAATTAGTAACTTTTATTGCTTGCTTTATGATGATAAATGTATTGGCATTTAGTCAAGAAGCAGCAAAATTAACCGTCGAAGTAAGTCGAGATTCTATTTTATTAGGTAATTATTTTGAGGTAAAATTTACAATAGAAAATGCGTCAGTAGATAATTTTGAAGCACCTTCCTTCGAAGGATTTACAGTCGTTAGTGGACCAAATCAATCCTCTAGCATGATGATTAATAATGGTGCGGTTACACAGAGTATCGCTTATAGCTATTATATTGAACCGCAGGATATTGGGTATTATTTCATTGAGCCTGCTTATGTAGAAACAGATAAAGGACCATTGTCATCTATTCCAGTAGAAGTTTTAGTTGTTGCTAATCCAGATGGTATTATCCAGCAACCACGGCAAAATAACAGGAATGATTTTTTCAATAGAGATGATTTCTTTGGCGGAGAGAACTTTTTCGGTGGAAATGATTTTTTTAATGATTTCTTTGATGGTAACAAAAATCCACTTTTACAAGAAATGGAACCTTCTAAGCCAAAGAAAAAAAAGAAGAAACGTAAAATTTATAAATTGTAAATTTGTAAAATTTTAGATACATCGTTCAGTACCACATAAATGAATTTTTTGAAGCATATTCCCTTAGTCTTTTTCTTTATAGCCATTTGTACGATGAGCATTGCACAAGTTAGCTTTGTGGCAAGTACAGATGCTAAGCAAGTTATTGAAAATGGTTATTTCCAAGTAACCTACACCCTCAATAATGCAAGAGGAGGTAATTTTGAGGCACCTTCCTTCAAAAACTTCAAAGTACTTAATGGGCCTAATCGTTCTATGAGTACGACTATTATCAATGGAAATACCACTCAAAAAGTATCCTATTCTTATTCTTTACAACCTAAAAAAGTAGGAAAATTTAGGATTGCTCCAGCGACCATAAGTGTCAATGGAAAAACCATTAAGTCCAATGCGCTCTTGATAGACGTTATCAAAGCAAGTGCTGCGAGTAAAAATGCTACCGAAGAACAACAGTTATTTGTAAAAGCAGAGATAGATACTAATTTAGTCTATGTTGGTCAACAGCTAGTTATTGATTATAAATTATATACGACTGTCAATATTGAAAATTACGATATAGCATTCGAGCCAGAATATCAGGGCTTTTTTGCAAGAGATATACGACGTTTTGATTCTAGAGCGGTAAGAGAGGTCGTTGATGGGATACAATATACAACGAAGGTGTTGAAGAGAATCGCCTTATTTCCTCAGCAAACAGGTTTACAGACGATTGCACCGATGACCGTTCGCTTAGGTGTTATAACGGGAAATAAGCGCCCAAACAGTTTTTTTTTCAGCAATCAAATTAAGCCCGTTAATGTCCAAACCAATCCTTTAGATATTAATGTAAAATCATTGCCAATGCCTGTGCCACCATCCTTTAGTGGCGCTGTTGGGAAATATGCCGTGAACTCTTTTATTGATAAAACTAATCTTACAACAGACGATGCGATTGCGGTTAAATTGACCATTCAAGGTAATGGCGATATAAAACGATTACAACCACCTAGCTTAAATTTCCCTGGTGTATTTGAAGTATATGAACCTAAAGTTTTAGATGAAATATCTCAAGAATCGGGAGGTAAATTAATAGGGCAAAAGACAATCGAATATTTAGCCATTCCAAAGCAAAAAGGGCAGTATCAGCTAAATCCATCTTTCACCTATTTTGATACAGATAGTGCAAAATTTATTACGCTTGTTCCCAATGTTTTCAATCTCAATATTAGACAAGGAAAAGGTACACCAACAAGTCAATTACCCGTAGGTTCAGAAGTTGTTATTAATAAAGATATTAGGTACATCAAATCTAATACTTCTTTTAATAGTAAAGGAACACCTTTTCCAAAGACAGGCCTATTTTATGGTTTATTACTTTTTCCATTTTTAGTACTTAGTGGCGCATTTATTTATAAGCAATTATTAGCTAAAAATGGAAATATTGATATCGCTTTATTAAAAAAGAATAGGGCACAAAAAGTAGCAACTAAACGGCTAGAAACCGCAAATGAATTCTTAAAAGCCAATAAGAGTAGAGATTTCTACGATGAAATTTCTAGAGCATTATTGGGTTATGTTTGCGATAAGTTGAGTATACCTTTATCTGAATTAACGAAGGATAATGTTCGGCAAAAATTACAATCTCTCCAAGTCCAAGAACAGCATATTACAGATTATATGGCTATTATAAAAATTACAGAAATGGCGCTATTCGCGGGCATGGATAATAGTGCATCGATGCAAGAAACCTACCAAAAATCTGTAAAAGTAATCAGTGAAATTGAAACTGAGTTAGCTTAAATGTTACTCAAAAAGCTTTAAATCACAAAAACTGCTGTTAAAAACATAAAAAGATGCGTTAAACATACGTTAAAGAATTAAATTACCTTAACACCCTCCCAGAAATTAACCCACTCGTTATCAATTAGTTACACTAAAATTTGAACATTTTTACTTAATTCAAAAAAAGTAACTTTTAGTATATTGCAGTAGTCTATAAATAGAAAGCTGGCAATAAAATACTAATTTTGTCAGTCTTATTTAGGGGACGTGGTTAAATAGATTTATCAATTTATTTTCCCCTCACTAAAAATTAAAACTTAATTAGAAATTTAAAGAATCAAAATAGTTTATATCATGAAAAAGTACCTTTTATCTTTAGCTGTCTTATTTTTCGTAGGCAGTACTACGATTACCGCTCAAAGAATTGCAGTGGTTGACATCAACCAAGTTTTAGAAAGTTTACCAGAATACAAGCAAGCCCAAAAAGATTTGGACAAACAGGCAGCAACTTGGCAACAAGAAATTGCACGAGAATACGATGTCGTAAAGAGTATGTATAATAAGTTCCAAGCAGAACAGGTATTGTTAAGTGATGAGGTTAGAAAACAACGAGAAGATGAAATAGTGAATAAGGAAAAATCAATCCGAGAAATGCAGAAACAACGATTTGGACCAGAAGGCGCTTTATTCAAAAGAAGACAAGCTTTAGTTCAACCAATTCAAGACAAGGTATATTCTACCATCGAAGATTATGCAAAGTCTAGAGAATTTGATTTTATTTTAGATAAAGGAAGTTCAGCGGGTTTATTGTTTGTCAATTCTAGCTACGACAAGACAGAAGATATTATTGATAGAGTCAATTAATATTCTATAAAATTGCAGTAAAAAGCGTAAAATTTCTATTTTTGCGCACCATTAAAAAACAGAAAACTACTTTTAGTTAATCAAAAAAATTCAAAGATTCATGAAACAGATAACAAAGTTATTTATTTTAATTTTAGTAATGGGGGCAACAGCTTTTAGCGCAGATGCACAAAAGTTTGGCTACCTAAACTCTGCCGAAATTTTATCCGGCATGACAGAAGTAAAGCAAGCAGATTCGAGCATGGAGGCTTTACAGAAACAATTACAGAAAAAAGGTCAACAAATGGTACAATCTTACCAGACCAAATTACAAGCATTACAGCAAAAAGAACAAGCTGGCGAATTATCTCCAAAGCAGATTGAAGACGAAGCAACGAAGTTAAGAGGAGAAGAAGAAAAGATTGGCAAATTCCAACAAGATATGGAAAAGCAAATCATGGAAAAGCGAAATACTTTATTGCAACCAATATTTGATAAAGTAAATGCAGCGATTAAAGATGTAGCAAAAGAAAACGGGTATAATTATATTTTTGACCGAAATGCGCAGCAAGGAAGTACAATTCTTTATGCAGACGAGACACAAGATGTAACGAGTTTAGTAAAAACAAAATTAGGCCTATAATTTTCGGTATTAAGTTACTGAAAAATAAGTTTTAAAAAATTACGAGCCATTCAGTTGTTATACTGAATGGCTCGTTTTATTTTTGGTTAAATCTTATATTATGCCATTCAATATTAAAACGACTTTACAGAATACAACTTTCAGTGATTTGGGCTTTGGCGCTAAAATTACCAAAGCAGGAGAACGACTTATTAACAAAGATGGTTCTTTTAATATCATTCGAAAAGGAAAAAAAAGTTGGACCCCCTATCAATTTTTATTGAGCCTATCTTCCGCTAAATTTGCGGCTATTTCTCTAGCTTTTTTTGTAGCCATCAATAGTGTTTTTGCTAGCCTTTTTGTGTTCATAGGTATAGAACAATTAAACGGCATCCCAAAAGGAAATTTTATTAATGATTTCTTATACGCCTTCTTTTTTAGCGTCCAAACCTTTACCACCGTCGGCTACGGAGGAATTAATCCTATCGGTATTTCGGCGAATTTCATTGCCTCTTTATGTGCAACTGTAGGTCTAGTGGCTTTTGCGCTTATTACAGGATTATTCTTTGCTCGTTTTTCAAGGCCTCGTTCTCATATCAACTTTAGTGCAAAAGCACTATTAACACCTTATTCCGAAAGCACAAAATCTTTCCAGTTTAGAGTGGTTAATACAAGGTCTCATAAAATAATAGACTTGGAGGCTACAGTTATTTTTACTTGGTTAGAAACCGTTAATGGAAAAATGCAAAGAAATTATAGGAACTTAAATTTGGAAAGAGAAAAGGTTTTTTTGTTCCCTTTGAATTGGACAGTTGTTCACCCGATTACAGAGGAAAGTCCAATTTACCAGAAAACGTTAAAAGATATAGCAGCAATGCACGGAGAGTTTTTAGTTATGTTAAAAGGATTTGATGAAAGTTATAATCAATTAGTCCATACCAATACTTCTTACATTGCAAAAGATATGGAAACAGAGAAAAAATTTCATCCGATGTACACTTCCTTCGAAGATAAACCAACCGTTTTACAATTGGATTGTATTGATAAATTATTACCTATTGCCCCAACAGATACTTCCATCGATGATATAGTGGTGGAATAATAGCACCAAGAATAATTTTAAAAATAGCTCCTTTCCAAAATGGGTAAAATCCATATTCCATTGCCTTCTCAAATCCATAAATAAAAGCTAGTCTAGCAATACCAAAAAAGAGAATAATAACAGTGCCAAGTGTCATAGCCAACAAGCTCTTAGTAAAATTCGTCGGCCAACCTTTTTCACCTAAATAGCCCACAACATAAGCACTAACAATAAATCCAAGGAGAAAACCTCCACTTCCTCCCATTAAGGTCTCAACACCCGATTTTCCGTCTGCAAAAATGGGCAAACCAATAGTGCCCAATAAGACATAAGAAAAGACAGCTAGTGTTCCGATGCGACGCTTAAAAAAATAAGCAATTAATAAAACTGCAAAAGTCTGCCCTGTAATTGGAATATCGCTTTCTCCAACAGGAAAATTTATAGAAATTTGAGCAAAAAGTGCAATAACTAGAACAGAAAAAATAATCTTAAAAAATGAATTATTATTCGTCAAAATGAAATGGGTAATATTAATGGTATAAAAATAGCCATCGCATTAGAAAAACACGATGGCTACTAAAAAGTATATTTTATAAGGGATGAGGCGATTAATTTTTCAAAGCACGTTCAGCACTATCTTTTCTCCGCTTCATCCACAACATAAAAGATAGCAATATAACGACTCCTAAAGCAGCACCAACTCTCAACCAGATTTCTTGCTGCGCTTGAATTCTACTTTCTAAATAATAGGTATTTGGTCTATTCGGAGAGCCTGTACCCATCAAAGCTTCCCAGTTATCAATATCTCCATTATCTAAATTTGGCAACAATAGATTAAGGGTAAAAGCAGAATCTCTAGGCACCAAATCATACTGAAATTTATCTACAGACGCACCTCTATTGTCGTATAAACTTAGCTTTTCTTTTTTCTTACTCAATCCAAAACCAAGGTTTCCTTGAAAGTCTGTTTGGTCTGGAAAATTATTGACAAACTTAGCAGAATCCTGACAAATAATCATGGATGATTTAGGGCTAAGAATTGTCTCAGAAAAGCGATAACTATTCTTATTATCTGCAAAAATCCAATCTTTCAAATTAACCGATTCGTTCGAATGATTATAGATTTCTACCCAGTCTCCTGTTTTTTTATTATTACAACTAATCTCGTTGAACATCACCTTTCCAGCAATAGGATTAACATCTTTTTTGAAGACTGCTCTCAAAGTAGATTCCTCATCTAGTAATGCCATGGTCAATTCTCTCGTTCCTTTCTCTACTTCAATTCCTTCCCAATGAGAAAATTGATAGCCTAGTTTAGGGTCTGCCTCAATATGGACAGGCACTTTTTCAAAATAAACACCACTAAAACTTTTCTTAGGTTTGATTTCTAAGTTATGATTCAATCGGATTTTTCCGCCTTCTGTACAAGCAAGGTTTAACTTAACCGCTTTTCCCGTATTAAATTTTTCCATCAAGTGCATCCGCATATACTGAGGGCGTTCTTTCCCAAAAGTCCGCAGGACCTGCACTTGCCTTTCCCATTTTCGTTTACTCAATCGCCAACGTTTAAGGTGCTTAGGCATTTCAGGTTTTAACTGTCGATAATGCTTGTCAATATAGGTCAGCACTCTTTTTGGTTGAAAAGAGTAATTCATATGGTCTGCAAAACGATTGACAAATTCTTGGCTAAATTCTTCGTTATCCAAGAGTTTTCTTAAGATAAAGGTACTCCAAGGTGGATTAGGCCAAGCTGGACCTTCTGGTTCCGTATGAAAGTCTAAGCTATTGTGTTTGTACGCATCTTCCTCATGTAAACCAAATCCCCAATCTGTATCATATAGAATCCAACGCCAACGACCATCCTCCGTTTGAGGTCGCCAATATTTAATATTTCCACCAGCGTCTACATTATCGTAAAAAATCTGTGCAATTTTATAATTCATAAAATTATCTACATCCATTTGAGTTTGGATATAAGCATAATTTTCTGGTTGACTCAAATCATTATCTTCCAGAAAATCGAGCATTCGCTGATAATGTTTCTTACTACCTCTCTTACGAGAAAGGCGGTGTTCTATCAAATCTAAACTATCCCTATCATTCCCCCAATGAGATTCTAAAAAGTAACGATTTACTTTTTCTCTAATGTGGTAAATTCCCCAATATTTTCCATTGATATAGACATGTGCCGGTCGGTCAGCTTGTACTTCCATATCCCAGTGCTTCACTAAATCTGTCATAAAAGCATCTCGAAAATGCGTCTTACCCCAATCACTTCCAGAATTTCTAAGCACTAAAAACTTATATTTTGCTGGTTGTTTTTTGCCAAAAATTTTATGTTTAATCCGTTTTTCGCCATATTCATTCCTACTCACTAAAACCATCGATTTTTGAGGAAACAAACGACTCATTCCTCCAAACAATCGGAATCCCGTAGAACTTCTAAACACACATTTTCCATCTGCTTCAAATATTTCCGTATTAATGATTTTTTCTGAACGACTCCAAAAGTTGGCACCAGGCTTTCTCCAAAGAGAATCAATAGCATCAGGACCATTCATAAATAAACCAACCTCTGGGTCAAATAAAACCCAAGGAGAAACACTTAAAGAAACAGTTGGAAAGCTATTGGTCTTTTCTTCTAAAAAATAAGTGTGCCCATAAATATCACTATCTTTCTTTTTCCTATACGCCTTAGCACGAACAACAGTCGTCTCTTTTATGACAATAGGGAATTCATATTTCTGTGCTTTCTTATTGGGCAAGGACCCGTCCGTTGTGAAGTAAATATCCGCACCAGGAGAACGTAACTCTAGAATTACTTCTTCCTCATAAAAACCGCCTTGGTCGGAAAATTCAATTTCTACGGGAATATCTGCTTTAGGAAGAGTCGCCTGTTGGGCGTGGATTGGTATCCATGCCAATAAAAAGCAAAGGAACAATAATGAAAGGTACTTGTTTAACATCGTCAATCTTTGGTTGTCCGAATAGTCATTTCGTTGATGGAAAAGCGAATAAACGCCTACTTCCGTTTCTCAAATATAAAAATAATACATTTTTACTTCCCTTGTATAAATTTGCAACAAAGGAAGCAATTAAACAGATTGATATTGTAAATAAATCAAATATGAAGCCAACTTAAAATCAATCCCTTTTAGGTAGCCGTAGCTTTCTTATCTTTGCAGATTAAGAAGCACAGCTAATTAAAAATTAGCGTCAATAGAGTGACGAGGTAGGTAGTTTTCTCACTCATAGTTTATGGTAAAAATAGACTTCTTCTTTTTCGTTTTAAATTGCTCTTTTTCCAAAACACAACTGTTTTTAAAAAGAACAGTAAAACAAAGAAGTTAGCTCATTTTTATATATACGGGTAGGCACTATCACCGTAGTTTTTACAAAGATAAAAAAACAAGGGCTTATTTAAAAATCCTTTACAAATAAAATTAAGATGGCATATTCAGGTAGGCGTAGATATAAAAGCCGGCGAGAAAAGTTAGAGAAAGGAATTCGAAATTGGAAATTGGGAATTTTATTTTTCAGTATTGCGTTATTACTCTATTTAATCAAAGAACGGGTAGCAATCTGGGATTGGCTACAAACCTATTTTTATTAATCTAAACAAACGTTGAACGCTTAATTGGTATTTATGCAACAACTAAAACGAACAAGAGCGCAAGAATCGAGAGAAGCTATTCAAAGATTATACATTGCTATGCGGCATCTCTTTATTCGAGGAAGTTATAAACCTTTAGGTGTTTCTGGAGAAGCAATGATTGAGGCATTACAGGCTTTACAACCAGAAATATATGGTTCTATTAACGACCCAGAGCAAGTAGAATTAGATGGCTTACTATATATCTTCGAACGATTACCTCAAGGAATCGAAGAGTGTCAATATATTCGATTAATTTCTCGAGAAGGATTCGAAAATTCTAGTTTTTCGCCAATTATACCAGCCAAGCGAAGAAGAAACTGCTATAGAATTGATGAAGAACAAATGTTCGTAGAAATGACCAGAGGAAGAAGTGACATCTACGATATTCTAACGCACCTGACGTTCATGTACATCGAAGCAGAAAAGATTAGACATAATAGTTTGAATCACCGAGGGGAGAAAAAACGAGAATGGCTGCGACTAGAGGAAATTGTTTTAAAAGAGGAAGAAAAAGAAGAAGGGTTTAATAAAGAAGTTGCTTACACTTACTTAAGTACCTTACTGGGACGAACCTATAACGATACGCTAGATGCTTGCGAACGATTTTCTAAAAGCCCTAAAGTCAATAGTATTTTCCACATTACTTATTGGCTAGGTCGATTATCCATGCAAGAGGAATTTGAAAAAAATGATAGAGAAATTTCTTTTTCTTCTTCCTTAAGAGAAAAAATTGGCCACCATATTCATGGAGAACTATGGGCACAAAACATCAAACAATTTTTACAAAAAGAAAAATTATTAGACCGTCCAATTCATATCATTAGTGCCAATTTGCATAGTGTCATGAATTCACTTTATAGTTTTGCTGCATTAAATGGACATAAAAAAGCAACTTCTCTAGAACAACTAGCCAGAACTTTAAGTGCAGCTAAAGGAGAATCTTTACGAAAAAAAGTAGAACAATTTGCGTTAAAAAATGGCATGTACCAATTGGATGATACTAGTGGGACTAATATTTCTGTACAAATTTTTGATACTAAAAAAATAAAAGCGGCTAGTTTACCTCCTGAAATAAAAATGAATGCTGCTTATATCAAAAAAGAGCAACCCGTTATTATCGTAATGGATTATGCCTTTGGAGAGCAAGCCTATGAAACCATGGATGAATTGCTCAAACCTTATGATTTTGAAGACAAAAAAATAAATATCAATGTCGTTTCTATTTCCATCATGGGTAAAGCTGGGATTTTAAAAGGAGGCAAAGGAGACATCATGATACCCAATGCGCATGTCTTCGAAGGCATTTCGGATAATTATCCTTTTGAAAATGATTTCACGGTGAAAGAATTTGAAGGAAACGGTTTGAGTGTTCTAGGAGGTCCAATGATTACAGTTTTAGGCACTTCGTTGCAAAACAGAGATGTTTTTCGTTATTTTCTAAAATCGTCTTGGCAAGCTATAGGATTAGAAATGGAAGGAGCTAATTATCAAAAAGCGATACAAGCAGCATCAAAAATTCGGAAAAGTATTAACTCCGATGTGGTCCTTCGTTATGCCTATTACGCTTCAGATAATCCCTTAGAAACGGGAAAAACACTAGCCTCAGGAAGTTTGGGTATGGATGGGGTAAAGCCAACCTACTTAATTACAGAAAAGATATTAAATCGGATTTTAAAGTCAAAAACTAAGGGCGGATAACCATCAATCGACGAGTAGCTACTGTCTTTCCTTTAGCATCAGACAAACTATACAAATAAGTTCCTTTACGCAATTTGGAGACATCCAATTTAACCGTCTTAAAACCATTAAGGTTATGGTTTTCTTGCATCACTACGACACCTAAAATGTTATAAATTTTCAAGGAATACTCAGAAGGTTTTAAGTTAGAAAATTCAAATCGCACATCGTTTATCGCAGGGTTTGGATAAGCATAAATATCAGGACGTCCATTAGAGGTCCGCATCGTAGAAGAAGGGTCAGTGACTGTATAATAAACCATTTCTGGATTCACCCCATTTAGCTTCATATAGGCGACCGCCACTTTAGAGGTTGTTTCATTACTATAAAAATGGAAGGATTGATTAACTTGTTTGTTTTGAATTTTAGGGTCATCTACCCCTTCTGTAATATCCTGCCAAGGTAAGTTACCTACTTTTATATCTACTCGATAAGTCCTTTCTTCAATCACCTTTTCCCTCAACACATCATAGGTGTTATCAGGCAAAGCTAAGGTTCCCCAACCATCAATTACTTTATTTTGTATCAGCAAACATCTATATCTAACAGAATCTGGTGTAATCGGCAAAGTATATAAAACATCTTTCGGCAAATCTTCTACCGCTACTTTAAAAGAAAAGATCCCTTCAATTTTCTTTTCGGCACCATATTTCAATGGAAAATGCACCGTTTCCATCGGTTCGTTATAATAGGTGGTTGTTTGTACACCAATATTCATTGGGTCTAAGCCTACGGTACCTAGTAGCGATAAACTATGTCCATCATTTTTAAAATAACTCTGTACCCCATTTATTTCTTGCATTAAAACTCCAGTTTCAGCAAATGGTGTTTTATAGCGCCCTTTTTGTGTTTTTGTAATAGCCACCTTTTGCGTAAAAGCAGATTGCAAGCTCATCATATCCCAAGACTGATTTTCTCCCGAGCCCAAAATTGCTACACTTTCTGGCAAATTATCACTCGCCATCAAAATCGTATCCCCAACCCTAGGCAATACCTCTGAGGTAATCACTGGTTGGCCGATTAGAGAAATCGTAGTTAATAAAAAAGCTAAAATGGGTATCAGTCGTTGCATATAATGATAGGTTGAAAGGCCGAAGGGCTGAGAGGCTGAGAGGCTGAGAGGCGAAAAGGTATGTATTATCGAACCTATTCGCCTTTCCGCCCCTCAGCCTTTCCTCCTATCCGCCTACTTTTTAAACTACTTGAAATTGCACAAATTTTCGATATTCCCCTGCTAAATCCAATAAGCTTTGATGATTTCCTTTTTCAATTACTTCACCATCTTTCAAAACCACAATTTCATCAGCATGTTGAATGGTAGAAAGTCTATGCGCAATAATAATCGTTGTCCGATTTTGCATGATTTTTTCTAAGGCATCCTGTACTAATTTTTCAGATGCGGAATCTAGTGCAGAAGTTGCTTCATCTAAAATTAAAATAGGTGGATTCCTCAAAATTGCACGAGCAATAGTTAGGCGTTGTCGCTGTCCACCACTTAATTTATTACCACCATCGCCAATATTTGTATGATATCCGTTTTCTGTTGAAAGAATAAAATCGTGCGCATTGGCAATTTGTGCGGCTTTTTCTACATCGGTTTGGGAGCAATTCGGAAGACCAAAGGTAATATTATTAAAAATAGAATCATTGAACAAAATTGGTTCCTGAGAAACTACGCCAAAAAGACTACGCAAATTGTTCAATGATAGTTTTTTAATATTTATTCCATCAATTAAAATCTGTCCATCCGTCGTATCATAAAATCGTAGTAGTAAATCAATCAAGGTTGTTTTGCCAGAACCAGAACTACCGACCATCGCAATCACTTTTCCTTTTGGAATGGATAAACTAACATCGTTCACCGCTTTTCGTTCTTCATTAGCATACGCAAAACTGACTTTTTGAAAAACAATTTCTTCGCTAAAGATATTAATTTTTTCAGGTTTATCTATTTCTTGGATGGCTGAATTTTCATTTAAAATTTCATCAATCCGGTCAACGGCAGCCATGCCTTTTTGAATATTATAAAAAGCATTCGAAAAAGCTTTAGTTGGCTGACTCACATTAAAAAAGGCAAACAAAAAAGCTAAGAATGTTTCCGCAGTCAATTCTCCTGTAAATACTAAGGCAGAACCGTACCAAAGTAAAATCGCCACCATAGAAACGCCCAAAAATTCGGATAAAGGAGAGGATAAATCTCTACGCCGCAGTAATCGAGTTAGCAAATTGCTATAATCATCATTTTCTCGTTTAAATTTTTCTGCTTGGGATTGTTGGGCGTTAAAACTTTTTAGTACCCTCAATCCTGCCAAGTTTTCATCCAACATTGCTACTAAATCTCCTAATCGTTCTTGTACTTTTGCAGACTTTTTCTTTAAAGTTTTACCGATTCCTCCAATAATAATACCTGTAAAGAGCATCAATCCAAAAACAAACAGCGTGAGTTGCGGACTTACATAAAGTAAGAAAATCAGACTTCCAATAATGACCAATGGTTCTCTAAAAACGGTGACTAAGACATTAAAAATACTGATTTCTACTTCTTGCACATCTGTCGTTACTCTTGCCATTAAATCTCCTTTCCGTCGCTCAGAAAACCAGCCAATATCTAAATCAATTACTTTTTCAAATAACTGTTGTCGAATATCTCTAACCATTCCGTTTCGGACAGGAGACATAAAAAAAGCAGCAAGATATCGAAATAAGTTTTTCAGAAAAAAAATCAGAATAATACCAACACAAACATAAATGAGCGCTGTTTCTTTTCCACCTTGTTCTATCAGGCTACTCAATTGAAAATTAGTATAGTTCTTAAGACCATCTAAAGTCCATGAAAAAGTAGGTGTTGTTAAAACAGGAGGTTGAACCCCGAATAAAATCTGTAAGAAAGGAATAATTGCAGGTGCGCTTACGACAGTAAATAGTGCAGTCAATACATTAGAAAGGCCACTCAAAAAGAGGAGGCCTTTATATTTCTTAGCATATTTTAATAATCGCCAGAAGCGAACCATAAGAAGTACTTAAAGAATTATATAGGTAATCCAAGTTGCGGATAATCGGTAGAAAAGCCTTTAGGCTTTCCTGTGCCCGACCTTCAGGTCGGAAATATGATTAACAGACCTAAAGGCCTTTGACGGGAAAGCCTGAAGGCTTTTCTACCAGTTTTCACATACTCCGCAACTTAAACTAAATGTTGGATTTGATAGTCATAGCACCAACTAATTGGTCGTATCTAGTACCAAAAGGGCGGTAGTAAATAAGGACAGTATATTCATTTTCCGTTTCAAACCAATCTCCTTCTAATTCCATCAAATCAATTTTGTTTGTTCCTTTTTTAACGACGGCATAATTATAGTTATAATAGCCTTGCTTTAATAATACATCCGCTGCATAAAGACCCAATTTCTCACTATAGGCCAATTTAAATTTCTCTTGAATCCTCCAATCGGTCATTTTACCAAAAAGGTAAACATCTGCATCATAAAAAGGCATATTCTTTTCTATCGAAAACAACACTAATCCATAATCTGTTCTTAATAAATCATAGTCTTGGTCTCTGTTTCCAATTGTGAAATTCCCATTAATATCTTTGATAAATAAATAAGGGCGAAAAGCTCTTGGAGGTTCAGGAATTAGGGTGATTTCATAAATATCTTGGTACTCCTCTATTGCTGCAATCCCCTCGCTTTTAAAAGCAAAACTTCTCAAGTCTATAAAACGAAATTCTTTACCCGCAGGGAAAACAATTTTGTCTTGATAATCATAAACCACTCTATCTCTAAAAATAAACTGAGGCGGCAAATCCATAACCGCGTTATCCCATCTACCATTTTGTAAAATGGTTGCTTGTATTTCTTTTTTTGGATTATCCACATTGATGCCCTCAAAAATTACTTCAAAGTCCAATTCTTGATGGGATTTACCTTTCTGAACATTGGCAGGTCGAACCATTTCTGGTGCTATTCGAACAGAAGGGTCAACAACCATAAAACGTCGTGTAAACAATGGCGTTATTTCATCTTCGTTCCCATAGACTACCAAAATATAATTACCTGACTTCGTCCAAATAAAACGTTCATTCGGTAAGGTTAATTGATAGCTCGTAAATTCAGTTAAAGTATTAACCGAAAAATCAAATTGGTCTAATTGTTCTTCCTCAAAACCATCCAAAAATTCCATCGTCGTCAAATCAGACCGTTGCCAATCCGCATCACAATGAATGATGGTGTAATACATATCTCTTAAATCCTCTTGTAAATCATCAAAGGTCAAAGTAAAAGTAGCATTAGAGCCTAAATCAATAAGCGGCTGCGTCAAAGGAAAATCCGTTAAATGAAATTTGACCCCGTGAATATTTTCATCATAAATTACATCATCGTATTCAATACCTTCTATTTGGGATTGTAACGTTCCACAAAAAAGTAAGAATAGGGTAGGTATTAATCCTAAAAATTTAAAAAATTGGTTCATTATTTATTTGCTGTATTAAAACTATAGTTTGCTCAAGCTACGATTTTCTATTACTATTTCGCAGCACTTGTCCACTTAGAATCTTTGATGCGAAATCGCCAATCCCAAAGCGCGCATTCTTCCGCATAGCCCACTCCGACTCTCGGGCTAGCGATAATATTTTCGGCTGATACTTTAAACCCTCTATCTTCTATCCAAATAGGACTCTCCTTAGATAATAAAGTAACGCCAGTAAAATCGGTTGTTATACCTAATGCCTTACTCATAACGCCTGGACCGCCCGTTAATTGTCGATTCACTTTGCTTTTACCTCTTCTAATCAGCATTAGGTCTAAATTATCCAAAGGTTCTATGGCACGAATCAAAATAGCGTGTGCCATTCCTTTTTTAGCCGTCACTACATTAAACAAATGATGGATGCCATAACAAAGATAAACATAAGCTATACCTCCTTCTTCAAACATTATTTTAGTTCGCTTAGTATGGAGATTTTGATAGGCATGACAAGCTTTATCATCGGGGGCCCGATAAGCTTCTGTTTCTACAATTTTACCAGCAGTGAGTTGGTTATCAAAATTTGTAACGAGCACTTTTCCTAATAACTCTTTACTCAATTGGACCACATCTTCTCGGATATAAAAAGATTTAAGCAGTCTTTTTCCAATAGGTTGAGACATATTTTTATTAGAAAAATTAATTAAGCTGCAAAAACGTAGGCAAAGGCGATAACGGAAAGAATCAATCCATACATAAAAATGCGGTAACAAGTTCGAAGATAACTATATTTCTTTGCTAATACTTTTCCTAGAAAATAAAGATCTCTAGTCATGGAGCTATAAAGAAAATCGCTATCTTTTATCATTTCCTGCATCCCCCAATGGAAATCCTCCATTTTCATGTTATAGAAATTTCCAAAAAATAAGAGGTTGGAGCGTTTTTGTCGAATATCTTCTCTAGAAAATACGCCTTCGGTTACTTTAGGCATAGTTGATAATGTCGCAAAAACAATGGAAGCCAAACAAACAAGTAAGAGTAGTAAGGTTGGAGCAATTAATTTTGGATTATCACTAAATTTAGGAACTAGCGTAGAAACAGAAATGGAAACAATAATAGCATTAATACTCAACATAATATTTGCCTTATTATCTGCAATGGAGCTTAAATTAACATGTGTCCGATAGGTTGTTCGATACATAGTTTCCACTCCACGTCCTAAGGGTATTTTTTTTTCTACTTTCTTTTTGCTCTTATTTTTTTTCTTTTTCTTTTCTGTCTTTTTAGCAAGAATTACTATTTCATCTGAACTTAAACTATCAGGATTAAGCCGAGCTTTTTGTTTAATTAACAGCTTTATATGCTTAAGCTTATTTTTTTCATAGGTCGTTTGACCAACGGTTGTATGGAATTTATGGTTTTTCATAAATTCCAATTCAAAATCAATCCACTCCTGTTCATCCATGATTAAATCCTTCACCAAGGCCAATTCTTGACGAACTTTTCCACACCTATCCCAATAAGTATCTTTTCCGAGATGATTAAGGTCGGCATCACAAAGGATTTTTTCTGCTAAAGTAGTTGGTACTTGAGGATATTTAGTAGCAAGAATATTAGCACAAATCGTATGAATTCTATCTTTAGAAAACCCCTGTTCTGTCAAAAATTTGGTAGCATATTCAGCGCTTCTCTGTTCATGTCCTTCTGCCCCTTGGTCATACCCCATATCATGAAACCACGCAGCTATCTCCAATGATTCTATAACTTCTTCTGTTAGATTTTCTTGCGCACAGATTTCCTTTACAGCATTGACCACATTAATGGTATGTTGCAAATTATGATAAGTATATTTATCAGAAATATGTTGGTCAAAGAATACGCTAGCGTATTCTTCAGTACTTTCTAGTATGGTTTTCTGTTCTACTTGCATTTAGAATATCTATACAAAAAATCCTAATCTTAGAGTATGTCTAAAATATAAAGGGTTAAATTATTAAAATTATTGGAGGATTTCGCTAAAGATTAAGAAAAATCCATTGGAAACATTCAATTTGTCCAATAATTTCAATTTAACCTGCTTTTCTTACGCTTTTTTTATTTGTCAGTCATTGCCCCGAATTTCCATACGGGGTTATTGTTGTTTAACCACTTCGTGGTTCTTGTGGTCAATTACTAGCTTAAACTTTGTTTACATAGCACTATGTTAAGCATTTTTATAAAGGGTTTTCTTATAAAAATGGAAAACCTATTCTTATTGTTGATTTGATTGGACATCGAGTCCAATCAAATCAAAAAAGGGTTTTTAAAGGGTGAGCTAAAATTGATTTTCAAAGAAAATCAATTTTAGCTCACCCTTTAAATCCCTTTTTACAAATTTTGCCGTTCGATACGGCAAAATTTGTTAGGAACGCCAGGTATAGAATTTTTATAAGAAAACCCTTCATTTTTATAAGAAAACTATAAATAAGTTTACAAAAAATTATATCATAGTTTTGGTCTCCAACATATTTTTTACCAGCCAATAAAGTGGGTATAGAAAACAGAAAAATAAAATTGAAATACCCAATTCAGGAAAAAGCTCCGAAGGGTAAAAAAAGATATTATGTAAATCCGTAAGTAAGCCTTTAGGTTGATAAATAATGTCCCAAGAATTCCATCGAAGAAATCTTCCAATATAAATGCCTACACTACATAAGAAAAGTAATAAAGCAATCAGTCCATGCTCTATAAGTTTAGGTAGATACTGTTTTAGAAATTGGTGAATAGGATAAAGAGAAATTAGACCTAACAAAAGACCTGTCCAAGCAAAAGAGGTAAATAACATCACATCATACCAGTAAGGAATCACATTTCTTGGTCGAAGATGCATTAGGTCTGTCAATAGGTAAGGTGCATTTGGAAAAAATAGCAACCACGCACCAATAATAGGAACGATTAACAGCCAATTAGGTCGGTTTGTGTGTAAGCGATTAACAAGCATTGCTAATCCAAAAGGAATCCATGCGAGAAAAAGATTCCAAATCAAAAAAACAAAAGTAGGCTCGTTTTGAAAGAAAAACACATCCCTGTAGTGATTAACATCTCCCCAAACGAAGCCTACCCAATTTAAGCGAAAAACTACTAATGAAATATTAAATAAGCTCATCAAACCAAGCAGAAAAAATAAGACAAAGGCCTGCTGTTTGAATAATTTCTTGATAAAATTCATGGGAGTTAGTTTTAAAATGTTGTCAGTGGTTTTGGCAATAGCCAGCATACCCACCATTAGGCTGTTGTTTTAGAGAAATGAAATTTACAGTAACAAACAATCAAAGAATGATTACTTGTAAAAGTTACTATCCAAAAAGTAAGCCAGTGAGTTATGTATTTTGATAAAAATTAATGTTTAAATGTCAATTAGTATCATTTCAGTGTTATCTCTCCCTATTTTCCATAACATTTTACTCATAAAAACCAAAAGAACTTTGAATTACAAAGTAAACGTGCAAAAAAATATAATTATCTCAATTCCTCAATATTACTTTTAGCATAAGTGATATATTCCACACACAGGTCTAATGCATTTTCGGTAAACATATTTTTTGGTAAATCTTTCAATTGCGCCTGTGCATTTTCTAAGTAACTTAAAACATCCATCCATTTTTGTAAATCTGAAGTTGTCGCATTAGAAGTAACTTGAGTGAGCGTAACAGCATAATTAAAAAAGTTATAAGCACAGTTTTCTTTTTGTGTATCAAATAGCTTAGTTAACTGAGCTGCTGTTTCACAAAGTCGAATCATTTCAGCTTGAATAATTAATAAAGAATCAAAATCTTGATTCAGTTGTAATCTTTCTGATACCTCCGTCAAATAAGCTTCATAATCTAATTGAGCAAAAGCTAGTTCTCTTTTATTCAGTTTCGTTGGATTATATTCATAAGCTTTGATAGCAGTCATTAGTCGTTTATCTTGAATCGGCATTTCTTCCAAATCGGAGAACTTAGCCGTTTTTTCACACCCTTCTCGCTCTGCCAAAATAACAATGGCTTCTGCTGAAAGCTTATACTCTTCTGGCGTAATTGGACAGTCTAGCAATTGCCAATCGGGGTCCGCTGGTAAATGATTTGTCAGAAAATACTTTGGTGGCGTTAGAAAATAAGTGTAGCCGTATTTTTGTTCAAAATCAGAACCGCCCCCAATCGTGCCACTATCCCAAGTCGCATCTAGTAAATACCAAACACTATCAATTTGCACACTATTCCACGCATGGTTTGTGCTTTTCAAATTAGGCTTAGCGTCCGCAGTTGTTTTCCCATAACCAGAAATTACTTCACAAGAAATATTTACTTCTTCACACATGGCTTTAAACAAAGTAGCATATCCCCAACAAATCGCTTTTTCCCGTTTTAGAATATCTTGATTGCTCCGATTAATTCTTTTATTCCCGTTTCTATACGCTGCCCGATCATAGGTGATATTTCGAATCAACCATTGATAAAGACTAACGACTTTCTCTTTCTCTGTTGTTGCAGGAATGACTAAGTAATCCGTAAGTTTTTTAATATCAAATTTAATAGAATCAGGTGTGTTTTGTACGTGTTTTTTAATTTTAGAAATATCAGTTTGTGCAATGCCCTTTGGCATAAAACACGTTAGAAAAATTGATATGGCAATTAAGTATCTAATCTTTATTTATTTTTAAATTAATCTCTAAATAAAACAACCTGCTTAATAAGATGCATTTATCGAATAAATAGTTGGTTATTCATTGCCTCCATCTTTACGCTTAATCAAAGCCTCCAAGGCATTCAAATGGTTCTCGAAAGCTGTTCTCCCTAAGTCCGTTACTTGATAAGTGGTTTGTGGTTTTTTACCAACAAACTGCTTTCTAATCTCTATATACTTTTCCTTTTCTAACACTTTTATATGACTTGCCAAGTTGCCATCTTGCAGGTCTAACATCTCCTTTAAGATTTTAAATTCAACCCATTCGTTCACAACCAAAATAGACATAATACCCAATCTTACTCGACTATCTAACTTGGTGGATTTCAGTATGGCTAATATTTCTTTCATCGTATTTTACTCCCTGTTGAAAATGCTAAAGTACTTTAGTTGATTGATTATTGATTACTAATTATGCTTATTTACAATTAATGAGCGAAATAATCAATAACTAATTTACGAATCCTCCCTTTCATACTTCCAGTACATTAAACTTCCATAAATAATATGCAAAAATCCAAAACCAATGACCCAAACTTCCAATCCATAGCCTAAAAAGAATAAAGAAAGTAAGCCTAAAATAATTTCACAGTATCCTAAGTTTCGAATATCATCTAAGGTGTATTTACTAGCATTTACTAATGCTAAACCATAAAATACTAATGTTGTTGGCGCTACGAAGCCCAAAAAACCATGGTAGAATAATCCTAAACAGAATACGCCTCCCGTAACCAAAGGAATCATCAAACTTATTAACAATCGTTGGCTTAATGCATCCCAGATCTTTTGTCCCTTTTGTTTTGCTTTTCGAGTAGTAAAGTAAATACCACAAGTAATCGCCCCTGTTAAGACAAAAAGCGCATCCAACAAAAAGAAAGTAATGTAATTCATTCCCCACTTGGAAGAATGAATTGCTTTGACATAATATAATTTTTTTCCACCGAAAGGAATCATATCTAAGTAAAGATAGACCAAAGCAGCTCCAAAAATAGCGAACAAGCCAGCCGCTACTCCTGATAATCCACTAAGGGAAATAAATCGAGAAGACCGCTCCATTAAGGAGCGAATTTCATTTAACGTTTCACTAGGTGTTTTTCGACTTTCCATAACCATATTTCAAGGAAAAATTTAATGATTAAAAGTGCTTTGAAATACAAAGTAAATTATTTTTAGACATAAACGCAAATACTTCCCTAATTATTATCTTTTCAATAACTTTTTTGAAAAATCTCATTTCACGACCATCTGCCGTCTTATTGCCTACTAAAATAGAAAATCTGCTCCTCCTTAGCGTATTAAAATCCATTGGCATATTTTTTGATTCATCAATAGTAGATTTTAGCAAGTAAAATCGCCTCCCACTTTATCCCTTTCATTTTCCATTCCCCTTCATTCAATCCCTCCTGCACAAGTTATATCATCCTATAATTATACTCGTACATGACGAATAGACACACAAATAGCTTAAGTTTATTATTGATACTAATTAGTTTTTTATGTTTTTCTTGTGAGAAAAAAGATAAATTAATAGAAAGAATTGTAGAAGAATTTGAAGTAGCAGACCATATCTTAATTGGAGAGACCATGTCTGCTCAAATAAAAGAAATGCCCGAAGAATTTAAAATTCTAGATAATGTCAGATATAAAGATGCCTATATTTATGTAAATAAACTTTTAGGCACATTAAAGCTTACCTCTGTGGTAAGGCATCGAGAAGATTTTGATTGGGAAGTAACCATTCTACACGATGACCAAAAAAGAACTGCTTTTACTTTACCGGGAGGCAAGATTTATATTTATACTGGTTTATTAAAATTCCTACAAGCAGAACATGAACTCATGGCTGTGCTAGGCAATGAAATAGCCTATGCCGATAAAGAATTATCAGCAATCAATCTTAGAGAAACATATGGCGGTGTATTTATAGGAAAGATTACGATAGGCGATGAAATTCCAGAATTGCCAGAAGTATTAGCGGGTTATCCTCAAATGAAATACTTAGAAGAAGCTGTCATGATAGCAGACGAATATGCAATTGAATTAATATGTCCTTTTCAATATGACATTGCTGGTCTCAAGACCTTTCTTCTTCGAGCAAAAGACCATAATATAGAATGGGTTAATTCTAAAAATAGCATGGATTTAGAAAGTAGGTTAGCCAACATTGATACTTTTTCGGCTGATTGTGGAGAAGGAGGTGTGACAAATAGAAATCAATATATAAAGAAAATAAAGAACTTTTTACCTGCAAATTAGAAACGGCTAAAAAATCCGGACTTATTTTTTAGTTAAACCTTAGACAAGGCTAGCCTTTTTGAGTAATCACTTTTCTACCAAAGTAAATAAGTGCTAAAATAACGGTATAAGTAATAGTTGCTGACATATTAGGTGCGAATATATACTGTGAACCGTGTAAAATTGTTAGATTGCTTGATGGCTCGTATCACGTTGACAATCAAACAATCAAGCCATCTAACCATCTTTTTCAAAATCACCTTTTCATGCGGTTTTTAGTATAGATACATTTGTTAACTTTCGCTCTTATAACGTGGTTAACTTAATATTAATTTTAAATAGCATGTATCAAATTTAGCAAAATGCTATCTTACGGCTATTTTTTATCTAATACTTAGTAAACTACGCATGATTTTACCTTCTAATTTTATTGAATTAAAAGATTTTCTAAATGAAAAAGTAGCCGCTTATAATGAACCTTCTTTCATAGAAAACGACCCGATAACTATTCCTCATCAATTCAGTAAATTACAAGACATAGAAATTATGGGATTTTGGTCCTCCATGCTAGCTTGGGGGCAACGAAAAACGATTATCAATAAATCCAATGAGCTAATTCAATTAATGGATGGCGCACCCTATGATTTTATCACTAATCACGAAGAAAAAGACCGAGAACGATTTTTAGGATTTAAACATCGCACCTTTCAAGTCATTGACACCTTATATTTTTTAGAATTTTTCCAACATTTTTACAACAACAACAACTCCTTAGAAACTGCTTTTTCACAATTTATAAGTCCAAAAGATGAACATGTTGGAAATGCCTTAAAAGGATTCCATGAATTATTTTTTGCCTTACCAAATGCGCCCAAAAGAACAAGGAAACACGTTGCAACACCTATCAGGAAATCTACTTGTAAGCGACTCAACATGTTTTTAAGATGGATGGTTCGGCAAGATGATAAAGGCGTAGATTTTGGAATTTGGAAAACCATAAGTCCTTCCCAATTATTGATGCCTTTAGACGTACACGTAGATAAAGTGGCAAGGAAATTAAATCTATTAGATAGGAAACAAACAGATTGGCGAACAGTCTTAGAACTTACAGAAAAGCTACGAAAGTTTGATAAGAAAGACCCTGTGAAATATGATTTTGCCTTATTTGGTTTAGGGGTTTTGGGGGTACTATAAATCACTATTTCTCAAGTTCATCATCTTGGTGATGTGCCTTATATCGGCCTTTTCCAAATTTGGTCCCATTAAATTCGGTCGTTAATTTCAGCATTTGTTGTTCTTCTTCTGGTAATTTTATAAAATCACTACATTTTTTAGAACAGCACTTATCATACTTCTCTGCGCAGTTTTCACATTGAATAAAAAGGATGTGGCAAGCATCATTCGCACAATTAATATGCGTATCACAAGCAGTTCCACATTGATGACATTTAGCCACAACTTCATCACTTATACGCTCACCCATTCGGTCATCAAAAACAAAGTTCTTTCCGATATATTTATTTTTTAATCCTTTTTCGTTGACCTCTCTGGCGTAATCAATAATCCCTCCATCAACCATGTAGACTTCCTTAAATCCTTTGTGCAAATAATAAGCACTTGCCTTTTCGCAACGAATACCTCCAGTGCAATACATCACAATAGGTTTATCCTTTTTATCTTCCAACATTTCTTCTACCAAAGGTAACGCCTCTCTAAAGGTTTCTACATCTGGTCGAATCGCATTTTCAAAATAGCCAACTTCACTTTCATAATGATTTCGCATATCCACCACTATCGTTTCTGGATTATCCGTTAATTCGTTGAAAGCCTCTGCCTTAAGGTGTTTTCCTCGTTTGGTTACATCAAAAGAAGCATCGTCTAAGCCATCTGCCACAATTTTATTCCTTACTTTGATTTTTAATTTAAAAAAGGATTTCCCATCGTCTTCTATTGCAATATTCAATCGAATCCCATTCAAAAAATCAATACTATAAAGAGCTTTTTTAAAAGGCTCAAAATTCTTTTCTGGTACAGATAATTGTCCATTAATTCCTTCTGCCGCCACATAGATTCTACCCAACACCCCCTCTTTATTCAACATGATATATAAATCATCTCGAAATTTTTTCGGATTTTCGATATTAGCATATTGATAAAAGGAAAGCGTTACTCTTTTCTCTTTACTTTCCAACAACTGCTTCTTGAGTTCTTCTCCGTTTATCTTATTGTATAACTTCATATTTTTGAAAAATTATTGCTACTTCAAATTTCCTGCAAATATCGGCATTTAAACTAAAAAATTCTACAAAAAAATAGTGCTATCAAAGTATAAACGCTCTGATAACACTATTTTAGAACTTAAGTGAGTTGACTTTTTCTTAAAAGTTACTCAGCATCTCTTTCTACTGGAATCACACTGATTTCTTTTAAATCCTTAGGGTTTTCTGCTTCAAATTGATAAAATCCATCTTTACCAATGACCAATAAAATATCATTAGGTAAAGCAATTACATCATAAGTAGAAAAACCTTTAATATGCGCTAATTGATTTTCATCAATCGTCTCCCAGTCTGTTACATCAAACGCTTTTAAACCAGCATCCCCATCACACAGATAGAGGTTTTTATCTTTCAAGGCAAGACCATGAGGGTTCTCCATCGGATAAGTTTTTAACAATCTAGGACGCGTCAATGTAGATACATCCACAACATCTAATTGATTATCAAATCCTTCGCAGTTTGTTCCATCACGCAAAGTCACATAAGCAATATCCCCATCGACTACTACAGGGTCACAAGCACGAGCATGCTCAAATTTAGATAAGAACCTTGGCATGATGGGATTGGTATTATCAAAAATATACATGCCATCAGCGGCCCCAATAAATAAATTATCTTCGTAAGGATAAATCGTTTCTATACCCCAACCTACATTTACCGTATTTACAAAATCAGGATTATTACAATCTGTTACATCAAAAACTTTTAAATCCCATTCATCAACCACGTATAAAAATTGTTCGGAAATGGTAAATTGAGCCAAAGACCCACCAATACCTACAGCAGTAGGTAGACCACTATTATTCACCGCTGCACCACTAGCTTCCGCTGCATCAAAAAACACTAAATCATCATTGCGAAACCAAGGACTTCCCCATCGTCCGTCTGTACAATTGATTTCTTCTGTAATCTCCGTTTCTTCGTAATATACCAAATGCCCTAAATCCTGATTGAGGCCTAAAGAATTAAAAACATCTTCTGTTCTACTAATAAGTTTAGGCTGAGCAGGGTTTTGAATATCAATGGCTAGGAGATCAATATAATTATCTGCATATAAAATCCCATTTTTAACCGCCATATCAATATTTCCAGGAATCTTTACAAAAGCTATATTTTCTGGATTCTCTGGGTTTCGATTATCAATAATATGAAGCCCTTCCCTTCTTTCATTAATAATAATGTAGTCATTATAGTAATAGAGCTTACCTGGATTTTTCAAAGGCGTAGCGCCTTGAATTTGAATAGCTTGTCTAATTTCGTCTACTTCTAAATAAACAGGGTCATACCGAATATAGGTAGCACTACGGTCACATAAATCTTGTGTACAAGATTGAAAAATTAAAAGTGCAAATACACTGACTATTGATAAGTAAAAAGGTATCTTTTTCATGGATGTAATTTTTCTTTTTTAAAATAACAGTACTGTTTAAATTCCTTCAAACCTAAAGACTGTATATAGGCTAGAAAAGGTTGGGTTGTTTTTAATTCCTTTTTCAAATCAGAGCAAGTCTTTATATGTTAAGATAGGTTTTAAAATCGTTATTCGTTATTTTTTATCATAAATTTGATTTTAACCAAATTCCCTCCTACCGATTTTTATTTAAGGTTCATTACTGTCCACAAACATCTTTTAAGTACATATCATTTATTGACCAAAACACCCAAGACTATGATTTTAAAATGGTTCACCCGTCTACTAATTTTTGTATTTGCTTTTGGAATTCAAACAGTATCCGCACAAGTTGTTCAATTAAATACCCAAGCACAAGTCGATGCTTTTACTGGAACAAAAGTTATTGGTTCCTTAGTCATAAGAAGTGAAGACATCACCGATTTAAGTCCATTAAATTCAATAGATACGATTACTCATGGTTTATTTTTTGAGTATAATCGAAAATTGCAAAACCTCAACGGGTTTGATAGCTTATTATATATCGGAGGTAGTTTAATTCTTGATAGCAATACTGAATTAGATACTATTTCAACATTCGGCATGCTACAAATGGTAAAAGGGCCATTGGTCCTCAGAGGAAATTCTTTACTTAGGGAATGTTGTGTCTTCTATCCTATTTTAGATGTGTTTAAAGGAGGGGTAATAGTCAGTAATAATAAAGGCTGCAAAACCGAAAAAGAATTAAATGAAAATTGTGATGCAGATACAGATAATGATGGCGTAGATGACAGTATGGATGCTTGTCCAAATGACCCCGCTAAAATAAATCCAGGAAGCTGTGGATGCGGACAATCTGAGCTAGATAGTGACCAAGATGGCACTCCAGACTGTAAGGACGAATGTCCAAACGATAGTAATAAAATTACCGCAGGAGATTGTGGCTGCGGCGAAGAAGAAACAGATTCAGACGGTGACGGAGTAGCAGACTGTGATGACGAATGCCCATATAACCCAGCTATTACCCAAGTAGGTATTTGTGGTTGTGTCAATCCAAGAATTACCAACGTAACAGTTGATAGAGTGGGTGCATGCAATGACCAAGGAACACCTTCAAAATTAGACGACACCTACTTTGTAGACTTCACTATCTCTTTTGAAGGAGCACCGACAACTGGAAAAATATTAATAACAGGAGGTGTTAGTTCAACCTTTTCTTTTTCAAATTTTACAAGTGCAAAAAGCTATCAATTAACAAATATCCCATTTAAGGCAAATGGTGAATTAATAGAAATAATTGCCACCTTCGAAGGAAATGCAAACTGTCGATATAGAAGAGTTTTCGGAATTTTCGGTCCAGCAAGCTGTTCATCAGGAGCATGCGATGCGCCAAGCAATATCTCCATAGATACAGAAGCTTATTTAAACAGTGCCTTACTAAGTTGGAGTAATTTAGGTGCAGAAACTAGCTACGAGATTAATTATAGACCTGCTGGTACGACTAATTGGGCAACAAAATCTGTTAGCGTCAATCAACTATTAATTGACGGATTGTCAGACTATACATCTTATGACTACCAAATTCGGTCTATTTGTGATGGTCAAAATTTTTCTGCTTATAAAACTGGACAATTCACAACGGTAGGAGCAGAATGCAAGCTTATTCGAGCAGTTGTACAGAATATCAATTGTCAAGATAATCAAACTCCTGAAGATACCTCCGACGATTATTTCACCTTTGATTTGTACGTAGAAGGGACAAATACAGGAAATAGCTTTTCTATTAACAATGGAACAGAAGAAAATAGTGGAGCATATAATACCATTCATAATTTCAGAACAGCAAATGGTACTCTTGGGCAAGGAGATATTACTATATCAATTACAGATGCCGAAAATTCAGGTTGCCAAACGAGTGCAATTATTACAGACCCTGGCGTTTGTAGTAGCGATTGTCAAATCGATTATATTTCTATTGATAATAGCTACAGATGTTATGATAATGGAAGTTTCTGGACCAAACAAGATGATTACTTCACAGCAGATTTGACTGTTTATTTTAAAAACGCACCCCAAAATGGTGAACTAAAATTAACTGGTCAAACTAGTCCTAGAAGTATTGCTACTGAAGTTTTGCAAAACGTCCAAAGTTATACTTTTGAAAATGTAAGAATTCCAGCAACAGGATTAGATTTTTCAATAGGTGCCACTTTCACAAATGGGCTAAACTGCGAATACACGACTGACTTTGAAGGCATATTAATTAGAGATAATAAAATCTGCCAAGACCAATGTAATATCCTAAACGCTCAAGTGCAAAATATACAATGCATAGATAATAATACAGATGATACAAATGACGATTATTTAACTTTTGAGTTAATCGTAACTGGTATTAATTTAGGTAATAATTATCAGATAAATAATGTGGCAGGCATCAATACTGGCATTTATAATCAACGCTCTTTTTTCCGAACAACCAGTAATTTAAATGACCAACTACTTGAACTAGAAATTACAGATAGCTTAGATACTAATTGTAAGTTCTTAATTTCATTAGATAATAGATGTATAGGTCAAAATAGAATAAATCCTAACTTTGGTTTAACCAATCTAAACCAAACAGTAGGATTAAAACTCTACCCAAATCCAGCAAGCGAGCACCTTATAGTCGAATATGCTGCTAATTCAAAATTAGCATTTATTGAAGTGTTTGATTTACTAGGAAAAAAAGTACTCGAACAAAAATTAACGGAGCAAAGAATAGATATTAGTTCTTTGAATAAGGGGTTATATCATTTGATAGTTCGAGAAGGGAAAATGATTCAAACTAAAAAATTCATCAAAAATTAAATCTACCTATATTTTAGTTTAAAAGCGATGACCTTCAAAATTAGAGGTCATCGCTTTTTGTTTTAAAAAAAGACGCTTATTTTGGATTTTTTTAAGTTCTAAAATAACGGTCTATGATAAAGCAGCATTCAAATTATCTTATCTATCTCCTACTTTTTTTCTCAATTTTTCTTTTGGCTTGTAATAGTTATAAGCATCCCAATTTTTCTAAGAAAGATGTTAAAAGTGCACAAAAAATCATCGGTTTAGATTTTGCGAAAAATGAGGTAGATACGATGTATCGATATTTAGGTAGAAATTCCGACGGATATGATTCTTTAAGGAATTATACTTTAGACAATGATGTTTTCCCTGCCTTACTTTTCGACCCACATCCAAACGAGTTTGTCATTCCAAAGGCACAAAAAGAAATTCAATGGATGCTACCTACCAATGTAAATTTACCTGCAAATAAAGAAGAGCTTGCCTATTATAGTATTTCCCAATTAGCCGCATTAATTCAAACAAAAAAAATTTCCGCAGAAGCATTAACAAAGTTATACCTCAATCGCATCAAAAAATATGACGCCACTTTATTAGCCGTAACAGAAATCACTGAAGAAAGAGCACTTCAACAAGCAAAAAAAGTAGACCAAGAAATAGCAGATGGAAATTATAAAGGCTTACTGCATGGAATTCCTTATGGAGTAAAAGATTTAATCGCCTTGAAAGGTTATAAAACAACTTGGGGTGCTGCACCTTATAAAACCCAAACACTAGATTATACGGCAAGTGTCATTGAAAAATTAGATGAGGCTGGAGCTATTCTAATTGCTAAATTAACCTCAGGAGCATTAGCTAGAGGAGATGTATGGTATGGAGGGAAAACAAAAAATCCTTGGGATATTAAGCAAGGAGCAAGTGGTTCTTCGGCAGGGCCAGGGTCAGCAACAGCAGCAGGGTTAGTAGCATTTGCATTAGGCACGGAAACATTAGGGTCTATTGTGTCGCCATCTACTCGATGTGGACTAACTGGTTTACGCCCCACATACGGCCGAGTGACGAGACACGGCGTCATGAGTTTAGCGTGGTCGATGGATAAGGTTGGGCCAATGTGTAGAAGTGCAGAAGATTGTGCCATTGTTTTTGCAGCTATACATGGAACAGATGGAAAAGACAAAACTGTCAAAGACGCAGCTTTTAATTATGAATATAATATCGACTTATCAAAACTCAAAGTTGGTTACTTAAAAGAACATTTCGAAAAAGATTCTACTGCTGTAGAAAAAAATAATAATCTAACCTTAGCCACTTTAAAAGAATTAGGTTTAAGACCAGAAGCAGTTAGTCTTCCAAAGAATTTTCCTTATCAAGTTTTCGATGTAATATTAAGAGCAGAGGCAGGCGCTTTTTTTGATGATTTAGTGCGTTCTAAAGGTGTGGACGAAATGGTACAACAAGATTATAGGTCAAGGGCAAATTCTTTAAGGCAAGCAAGATTTATTCCAGCAGTAGAATATTTACAGGCTAATCGACATAGAAAAGTACTAATAGAAGAAATGCATAAAATATTCAAGAATTACGATGTCATCATCAGTCCAACTTTTGGAGGTCGTCAATTATTAATCACCAATCTGACAGGACATCCAGCAGTAGCATTGCCCAATGGGTTTGATAAAAAAGGAAGACCTACAAGTATTACCTTGCTAGGAAATTTATATGAAGAAGCTATTTTATTAGCAATTGCAAAACAATTTCAAGAACAAACAGATTTTGAAGAAAAACACCCACCACAATTCAAATAGAAGCAACTAAGCTAAATTTAAAAAGCCGTAAGTTTTCTAAAAAGAAAGCTTACGGCTTTTAGCATGGTGTGTCCTCAGTGGAGAACGAAATGATTCGTTAAATTCTGGTTAGGCCTCAACAACTGTTTTCTTGCTATAATTTAGAATATTCTGAAGCGCAGATTTGGTTGGAGCGAAAGTTGCCTTTGGCAATTCCATGTAGCCACTCATTAAAGTTTGATAGTGATCAAACAAAGTAGCATCCTCTGTCAATGCGTTTTCAATTTCTAAAGTTTCAAAAACAGTAGTTTCCTTGTAAATGAACTTAATTAAATCGTTGTTAGTAAAGGTTTGCTTCATGTAAAATGTTAAATTATTAAAATAAAAATTACACCTATTAAACTAAACGAAGAATTGAATTATTGTACAAATCAAAAAAAATGTTAGGAATATCATAACATAGCAAAAAACAGACATATTTAATAAGGTGCGATACAATTATTTAAAAAAGAAAAGTTATTGTCTGTATCATCCTAATATTTTTCTTGCTGTATTTGTTAAAAACCCTTATATTTGCAATCACACAACGAAAAAATAAGAAAGAGGGAGCGAATGGCTCCCTCTTTTTGTTTTATACAAGCAACAAAAAATAAATATTGTGTTTTTCAAATGATTACTTTTTTGTCAAAATAGAAAGTAATTATTTGTAAGAAAAGAACTAAAATTGATAGAGCAAAAAATAGAGGCTTTACTCGCCGAAAAGTTCAAAGAAGAAGAATATGCAGATTTTTTCATTGTAGAAATAAAGATGCATCTCAATAATAAGTTAGAGGTTTTTATAGACAGTGATACATCATTACCGTTATCAAAATGTCAAAAAATCAGCCGGTTTTTAGAATCTCATATTGATGAGAATCAATGGCTCGGTGAAAAATATATTATTGAAGTTTCTTCTCCCGGTATTAGTAGACCATTAACGTTATATCGACAGTACAAAAAAAATATTGGTAGAAAGTTAGCCATTAATTTTTTGGAAGACGGCGTAAAGAAAAGAGTAGGTATCTTAGTAGATGCTAATGAGACAGCTTGTTTCATTGAAGAAAAAGTAGTGTACAAAGAAAAGAAGAAAAAAATTCGAACTACTGAAATTACCGAAATACAATATACAGCTATAAAAAAAGCAGTAATAAAGCCTGCCTTTAAGTAATAAATAATTCAAAATAAATTTTAAATCCTTGAATATTATCAAAAGCGATAATGCTAACAGGGAAAAAAGTGACATAAAAATTTAAAAGCGATGATGAATCTCGTTGATACTTTCTCTGAATTCAAAGCAGGGAAAAACATTGACCGTCCAACAATGGTAAGAGTATTAGAGGACGTATTTAGAACCTTAATTAAAAAGAAATTCGGTTCTGATGAGAATTTCGATGTGATTGTAAACACCACGAAGGGTGACCTTGAATTGTGGAGAGTCCGAGAAATTGTACCAGATGGTGAGGTAACAGACGATAAAAGTCAAATATCTATTTCTGAAGCATTAAGCATAGATGATGATTACGAAATTGGAGAAGAATGTTATGAGCAATTACAATTAAAAGATTTCGGAAGAAGAGCCATTATGGCAGCACGTCAGACTTTAATTTCCAGAATAATGGAGTTAGAGAAAGACGAGATTTACAAAAAATACATGGAACAAGTGGGAGACATCGTATTATGCGAAGTCCACCAAATATTAAAAAGGGAATTATTAGTATTAGATGATAAAACAGGAAACGAATTAATCTTACCTAGAAAGGAAATGATTAATGGAGATTTCTTCCGAAAGGGAGATATGGTGAAAGGAGTTATCAAACAGGTAGAAATGAAAAATAATACACCTGTTGTCGTTTTATCAAGAACGGATAATAAATTTTTAGCAAAGTTACTAGAACAAGAAGTTCCAGAAATAGAAGATGGATTAATTACAATCCAAAAAATTGTTAGAATTCCAGGAGAACGAGCAAAAGTAGCGGTAGAGTCTTACGATGACAGAATTGACCCCGTAGGAGCATGTGTAGGTATGAAAGGATCAAGAATTCACGGGATTGTTAGAGAATTAAAGAATGAAAATATTGATATCATTAACTTTACCAATAATGAATCATTATTAATTCAAAGAGCTTTAACTCCAGCGCGAGTAAGCACGATTGATTTAGACAATGAACAAAAAAGAGCTTCCGTCTATTTAAAACCGGACCAAGTGTCATTAGCCATTGGAAAAGGAGGAACAAATATCAAGCTAGCTAGTTTGTTGACGGAATACGAAATTGATGTGTATAGAGAGAATGATACAACCGAATTAGACGATGTAGACTTAGATGAATTCTCTGATGAAATCGAAGATTGGATCATCGAAGAATTAAAAGCGATTGGTTGTGATACAGCTAGAAGTGTATTAGAATTAAGTGTAAAAGAATTAGTGCGGAGAACAGATTTAGAGGAAGAAACAATTGGAACAGTATTAAAAGTATTAGAAGCTGAATTTGAAGAATAAGCAAGATTGTTATTCTTTCAAAAAGCGACTATCAACAAAAAATTATAGGATTATCTGTTTTTAATTCTTTTAAAAAAAGGCTTTTTTGCTACAAAGGGGAACTAATTGGTTTAATTTTACATTAAATCAATTAAAAAAATCAATTATAAACGTGGTTTTTTTAAAATGACAACCAAGTAGCAATAAGAATTCTGTAACTTTGTAACATACTTATAAAAAGTATATTAATCATGCCGCTCATCAATTTTAGAATTAGATCGAGAGTGGGCAAGTGTTAATAAATCTTTTACTTATTGTGTTAAAGAAATGTAAGTTTCCTACACTAAGTAAATGAAACACTTCATCACCATATTGAACTTAGGTGTTGTTTAAAAAAATCAAAGAATTTCTAAAAGAGCGGAAAAGGATTTTAATGGCAAAACGTCTGATTAAAGTAGCAAAAGAACTCAACGTAGGAACAACTACAATTGTGGACTTTCTCAACAAAAATGGCTTTGAGATAGAGGATAAACCTATCGCTAAAGTCACGGAAGAGATGGAAAAAAAGCTCCATGAAGAATTTCAAGAGTCTTTTGCCATCAAAGCAAAAGCGAATGAATTGGTCATTGGTACAAGGCCAACAACGAGAAAAGATTCGGTAGCACCACCTCCAGTAGCGCCACCACCTCCTCCTCCTCCTTCCATAAAGAAGTCAGTACCACCTCCTCCAGTAGTTGAAGAAACAAAGGTAGAAGAAGTTGTTCCTGAGCCTCCAAAGGAGGAAAAGGAAGAATTGCCTGTTGAGAAAGAAACAGCTAAAATTCCAAAATTAAAAATTCTTGGAAAAATAGACTTAGACGCTAAAAAGCCTAAGAAAAAAGCTAAGAAAGAAGAAGTAAAAAAAGAGGAAGAGCCTGCTGTAGAAGAAATAGCAGAAGCAGTGACGGAGCAGGAAGCAGTGACAGCAACTCCAGAACCAGTCATAGAGCCTAAGAAAGAGGAGGTTGTCAAGGAAGAAGTTTCAGAAACTCCTGTTCCTTTAGCTAAGGAAGAAGTAAAAGAAGAAACAAAAGAAAAGAAAAAGGCTCCAAAGAAGAAAGTTGTAGCTAAAGAAGAAGTAAAAGAAAAAGCACCTACTCCTGCACCCAAAGAAGAAGAAATAGAAGAGGCGCCTGTTAAAGAAGTTAAAAAAGAAGTAATTAGAGCAGAGGCTCCGAAACTAAAAGGGACTAAGATTTTAGGAAAAATTGATATTGGTAAATTTTCTAAGCCCAAAAAGAAAAAAGGAGGCAACCAACAACAATCACCTAAAGGCACACCAGCATCTGGTGGAGACAAAGGAGCGAAACCAGTTGCGTCTTCTGATTCCTCTACCCCTAAGAAGCGTAGAAGAAAAAGAAAGAAGATAGAAACAGGCGGGTCACCAGGAGCATCTGGTGGGCAACAGAGACAACAACGTAGTACTGATAATAGAGGTGGCGGTGGAAGAGGAAGAAACTCAAGACCTGCTCAAGGAAATAGAGGCGGTGGTAAAGGAAAAGGTCGAAGAGATGAAGTAAAAGAAGTTTCTCAAAAAGAAATAGAAGAGAAAATCAAAGCAACTATGGCCCGCTTACAAGGCGGCGGTAGTAAAAAACGACAAAAACTTAGAAGAGATAAAAGAGAAAGTATAAGAGAGAAACAAGAGCAAAAAGAATTAGAGAAAAGCAAAAACGAAAAATTACAATTAACTGAATTCATATCCGTATCAGAGTTGGCTAGTCTAATGGACACACCTGTAACAGATGTGATTATGACCTGTATGAATTTAGGTGTAATTGTATCTATTAACCAGCGACTAGATGCAGAGATTATTGAGCTCGTCGCAGAAGAATTTGATCATGAAGTAGAATTCATATCAGCAGAGGAGCAAGTAGAGGAAGAAGAAGAAATTATCGATAATCCAGAAGATTTAAAGCCTCGTGCTCCAATCGTCACGGTAATGGGGCACGTTGATCATGGTAAAACTTCTTTGCTAGATTATATTAGAAAAGCTAATGTGGCAGATGGCGAAGCAGGAGGTATCACGCAGCATATTGGTGCATATGAAGTAGTAGTAGGCGAGGAGAAAAAGAAAATTACTTTCTTAGATACGCCGGGTCACGAAGCCTTTACAGCCATGCGGGCAAGGGGTGCGAAAGTAACAGATATTGCAGTAATTATTATTGCGGCAGATGATAGCATCATGCCTCAAACAAAAGAAGCAATCAGTCACGCTCAAGCAGCGGGAGTACCAATTATTTTTGCCATCAATAAGATTGATAAAGACGGTGCTTCTCCAGATAGAATCAAGCAGCAATTATCAGGAATGAATTTGCTAATTGAAGAATGGGGAGGACCAATTCAATCCCAAGATATTTCAGCAAAGAGTGGTTTAAACATTGACCTGCTTTTAGAAAAGATATTATTAGAAGCTGAATTACTAGAATTAACCGCCAATCCTGACAGACAAGCAGTTGGGGCTATTTTAGAAGCATCTTTAGATAAGGGACGTGGATATGTATCCAAAGCACTTGTGAATACAGGTACATTAAGAATCGGAGACTCTGTAGTTGCAGGAGAGCACTCAGGCAAGATTAAAGCGATGTTTAATGAAAGAGGAGAGCGAATCAAAGAGGCAGGACCTGCAACTCCTGTATTGATTCTAGGGTTAAGTGGAGCACCTCAAGCGGGTGAAAAGTTCAGAGTTTTAGATAGTGAGCAAGAAACTAGACAAATTGCTGCTAAACGAGCTCAAATTGCACGAGAACAAACGAATAGAGCCAATAAGCGAATTAGTTTAGATGAAATCGGAAGACGTCTTGCATTAGGAACCTTTAAAGAATTAAACTTAATTGTTAAGGGTGATGTGGATGGTTCTATTGAGGCTTTATCAGATTCTTTAATCAAGCAATCTATAGAAACTGTTCAGGTTAATGTAATACATAAAGCAGTAGGTCAGATTATTGAATCTGATGTATTATTAGCTTCTGCATCTGATGCCATCATTATAGGCTTCCAAGTAAGACCATCTTTAGGCGCTAGAAAACTAGCTGAAAAAGAAGGTGTTGAAATCAAAACATACTCCATTATTTATGAAGCAATCGAAGAAATCCGTTCTGCGATTGAAGGTATGTTAGAACCAACAAAAGAAGAGAAAGTAATTGGAGAAGTTCAAATACGAGAAACTTACAAAATCAGTAAAGTTGGTACTATCGCTGGATGTTATGTTCAAGATGGTAAGGTGACTCGAAATGCTCATATCCGTTTAATTAGAAATGGAATTGTTATCTATCCAACTAAGGAAGGAATGCATGGAGAAATTAGTTCTTTAAAGCGATTCAAGGATGATGCAAAAGAAGTCAAAGCAGGCTTAGAGTGTGGTATTACTATCAAGAACTACAATGACATCAAAGTTGATGACGTTATCGAAGCATATGAAATCGTAGAGGTAAAACAAACCTTAGATGCTAATAGATAATAAGTAGAAAATAATCGCTAGCATTTACGCTAGTTAAGCATAAAATTAAGCCTCCTGTGAGTTTACAACTCATAGGAGGTTTTCTTTTTAGAACTAGCGCAAAATAATAGACAATCATTTTACATAAGTTTAGTGTAAAAACTACACTAAGTCTATTCTTTTTTAATTTTAATCGCCTACTTTTGTGCTTCTTATAAAGAATTGGTTAAAAAAGAAAGCATATACAAAAAATAGCTTGTTTTAAGTCTCAATTCCACAAGCAAGATGGTCCCTGCTCTCTATTATGAAAATAACAAATAAATATTAAAACGATGCAAACAGAAAAGGTAATATTAGTTATTCTAGACGGATGGGGTCATGGACAAGACCCGAAGGTAAGTGCATTAGCTCAAGCAAATACGCCTTATGTAGATAGTCTTTATAAAAACTATCCCAACGCAGAGTTAGTGACGTATGGAGAAGAAGTTGGTTTACCAGAAGGGCAGATGGGCAACTCAGAAGTTGGCCATCTAAATATTGGTGCAGGCAGAGTGGTTTATCAAGAATTAGCAAGAATAAATAAAGCTATTAGAGAAAAGACGCTAGAAAAAAATAAGACCTTATTAGCGGGTTTAAAATATGCGAAAGAAAATAATAAAGCCGTCCATTTAATTGGACTAGTTTCGGATGGAGGCGTTCACTCTCATATTAATCACCTAAAAGCTTTATGTGACATTACGACAGATTACGGATTAGAAGATATTTTCATTCATGCGTTTATGGACGGTCGGGATACTGCCCCCAATGGTGGATTAGGTTATTTAAAAACGATAGAAAAACATATCAAAAAACAGCCTGCCAAAATAGCTTCTGTCATAGGTCGCTACTACGCCATGGATAGAGATAATCGTTGGGAACGTATTAAATTAGCCTACGACCTATTAGTAAATGCTGAAGGAGAAAAAACAAATAATATAACAAAAACGGTAAAAGCAAGATACGAAGCAGGAGAAACAGATGAGTTTCTAAAACCTATTGTGAAAACTTTCCGCAGCAAACCAATAGCAAAAATAGAAGCAGATGATGTTGTCATTTTCTATAATTTCAGAACCGACCGCCCAAGAGAGATTACCGAGGTCCTGACTCAATCTGACAAACCTGAGTTTGGCATGAAAAAACTTCCGCTACGTTTTTTAACCATGACTCGATACGATGAAAATTTTAAAGGTATCGACGTTATGTTCACAAAAGATAATATCAAAAATACGTTAGGAGAAGTACTAGCTAAAGCTGGAAAAACACAAGTAAGAATTGCTGAAACAGAAAAGTACCCACATGTTACTTTCTTTTTCAATGGAGGACGAGAAGCAGAATTTAAAGGAGAAGATAGGATTTTAGTTGCTTCTCCCAAAGTAGCAACCTACGATTTACAACCAGAAATGAGCGCAGAAGAGATAACCGACAAATTAATAGCACATATTGAAAAACACCAACCTAATTTTGTATGTTTGAATTATGCAAATACAGATATGGTCGGGCATACAGGTATATTTTCTGCTGCTATGAAAGCAGCAGAAATAGTTGATGCGTGTTTAAAGCGATTGATGTCAGTAACCTTAAAGCATAATTATGATGCGATTGTAATAGCAGATCACGGTAATTCAGACTTCATGATTAATGCAGATGGATCGCCTCATACCGCTCATACAACTAATCCTGTTCCTTGTTTTTTCATAAGCGATCAAGTGAATAACAGAACCATAAAGGATGGAAAACTTGGAGATATAGCACCTACCATATTGAATTTATTAAACCTAAATGTGCCAAAAGATATGGAAGGAAATAATTTAATTAGCTAAAATAAAAAGTACCACCCACTTGAGACAAGTAGGTGGAACACTAGCGTGTAATTTTCTCAACATCGTTTACGAAATAACCTCTTTTCTTAAAAACTGCCTACCTAAAAGGTAGGCAGCATTGGGGGGATTTGAGTTTGGTTAAAATCCATTTTCGCACAGTCGGAACTGATTGGTGGGTATTTAAAATAAATTTTAACCGACATTTATCATAAATTAGAATCCTAGATTTTTCAATCCTAGATTTGCCAACAAAAGCCAATGCGACTTTTTATTGTTTTTTTTATAATAAATATCTTGTTCTCTGCTTGCCAAGAAGTAGCCTCACCTACAAAACAAGCGGCGGATAAGCCCAATATTTTTTTTGATTTAAAAGGCTTCTTTCAAAAGGAAAAAGCGCGTTTAGAAAAAATCAATTCATTTCAAAAAATCGTTTCAATTGATGGAGTATCTGAAGAAAAAACGCTAGCAAAACTAGATTTTGAAAACGAACTCTCCATTTTTATTGCATCTGATATAAATAGACCAGCCTGGTCTGATAAATATAAAGTAGACAGTACTTTTACTGAAAAAAATCAACTCACAAAAATTACGTATACCGCTTTAGATAATTCGTTAAAAACAAAGTCACTCGCCATTGATTTCCAAAATAATACAGCCTCGAAAATAGCTATTGAAAAGTCAACCGATAATACGATTGCACAGTCTAAGCAGTTCTTGACCTATAACATAGGCAAAGGATACACTATTCAAAGCGAGCAAACTTTGAGCCTTTCGACCACAAAAAAAATTCGTGTAAACGTAACGTATTAAACTAATTTAATTGATTTCAACATTTGCATAATATCATCAACCGATGATAAATGGCCGCTTTTTTCATCCGTTTCTTGAAAGTTATCAACGATAATTTCCTCCTTCAAATCAACCAAAGTCAAAATAATTCGTCGATTAAAATCTCTTGTTTTAGGTAAACCTTTACCCTTAAAATAAACAGAAGGACTTGGTTCATTAGATACTTTCATTTTCAAACGATAAGCGGGTATACCATTTGCCAATAAAAAATTCTGTATCATTCTAGCTCGACTTCTAGAAATTGCTTGATTATTTGATTGCTCTCCAATGTCATCAGTATGTCCAACAATTCTCAACTTTAAATCTTCATGTGCTTTCATCACACTTAAAGATTCCTCTAAAGAAGCTAACAAAGATTGATTTAAGCTTAAATCTTCAGCAGCAAACAAAACAGAGCGAATAAATAGTTGTTCCTTTTCAGGAACCATCATTAGTGGTAAAACAGGGGCGTCTCCAACGTAGGCAAACTGAGGTTTATCTAATTCAACTACATGCGCATTAAAAAAACCCTTTTCAAAAGCTTCTTGACGAGCAATATTAGCCGCCTCCATAGAGAAAAATTCGCCTAAGGTATATCTAGTAAAGTTATTATGATCTTTTTCTTTGTAAACTTCACTGTAACCAGCAAAATCAAAGAATGATTGGTCAATTTCTTCTGTAAATGCAGCAAGTTGAACTTGAAATGTTTGAGCAGCAACTTGCCCAATAAAATTCCATAGTAAAAAACATACTAGGATAGGGGTGCATAGTTTTCTCATCGAAAAATAGTTTAAAATCTCTGTTAGTCAAGCAGAGACTCATTAAAGAATGTCATTGTGTTATACTTAAATCGTAATCTTTTATAATGGTATATTAAACCATTCTTATTTAATAGCGATGATGCATTAAAATGTAAATACAAGGGTGTTGCCTTGATTTTAGAGTAAATGTTTTTGTAAAATTTACTAAATCTAAAAGGTGCTGGACCTTTTACAATTTAATTATTGGTAAGTTTTGGTAAGAAGAGAAATACAAAAAATATTTCTGGTTTGTGTGTAAGTAGAATCCAAAAGTACAGCAATTATCAATAAAACACAAAAAAAAATATTTTTTTCATTGAAATATTGAAACATTTGCTAATATCTAACATTTGTGGAAATAAAAAAGGACATCCAGTTTTAACCGAATGCCCTTTTTCATTATATATATATCTAGTTAAGAATTAGTTACCAGTTTTCTTTTTCTTAATGACACCAATTTTTTTGTTACCACTAGTAGTAGATGGAGTTGAAGGACTTGTCGAAGGTCCTTGTGTGGTTGTACTTGGCTTTTTAGTAGTAGAAGGAATCTTAGTAGTCGACGGTGTCGTGGGCGATGGCGTTGTTGTCCGTGACGGTGTCGTTGGAGCAGGAGTAGTACTTGGACTTGGCGACGTTTTAGTTGTTGATGGCGTTGTAGTTCTAGTCTTATTCGCTTGATACTGGCCATTATTTACAATCGTCTTAATCAAAGTTCCTGCAGAAATTTGGTCTTCCAGTTTCATACTATTCACTAATGCAATCTCCTCTAATCTATCATTCGGCATATTATAATATCTCAGCACTTGCTCAAGTGTTCCTGCCCGACGCACCTCTTCGATTTTAATCTCATCTGCTACTCGATTAATTTTAGCAGGATCGTTTAGTTCATCAAAACGAGTCATGGTATACTCAAAGGTTCGTTGATAATTAGGGTAATCTGCGGTAGCAGCCACACCGTGAATCATAAAGACATTATTGCCAAATTGAATAGCATAAGATAAAACTCTCATGTCTTGTGTTTGCTGCTGTTGTCCTGCCTGAGCTTGTTGAGGAGCAGGTCGTGCTTCTTGTCGGATTGCATTATAGCCATTCACTCTTACATTTTGGGTATTAGTAGCTTGTAATTGGGCTTGCTCATTAAAAGCAGTAAGAGATGCTTGTGGGCTGTCTTTTCCAAGCGTCAAAACCATCATGGCCTTGCCTTCTTTATTAGCCATTTGGAATTGTTGAGGCGAGTTAGCTGTTCGCCATTCCCTCGGTACAGGAAATTTAAACCTCATCACAGGGTGATAAAAAAAATCATCCTCTACATACCCCTGTTGTGGATCTTCACCATACATTAAGCCGTCAATCATTCTAAGGTAGCTATTTCTTCCAACTTTTGGGTTGGTTAAGCCCAATTCTGCTTGAGCTTGGCTAGACATATCTTTGACTTTTTGGTATCTATCTAAAGGGTCAGGGTGAGTAGATTGAAAGGTAGGGATACTTACGCCAGCCTGTTCCCTCATTCTATTCAGTGTAAAGAAAAAATTAGCCATTTTATTAGAATCATAACCAATTTTTGTAGAATATTCTACCCCTAATTTATCTGACTCAGATTCATGATTCCGGCCATATTTTAAATTAAGTAAACCTACCGCCTGACTTAGTTCTTGTGCCGCTTGTCCCTTAGTTAAAATAACTCCTCCAATTAATCCAATCTGCGAAAGAATTTGAGAAGTTTGCTGCCTCACTCCATGCTTAGCGGTAATATGCCCGATTTCGTGACCTAATACACCAGCAAATTCTGCTTCGTTGGAAAAATGAGCTAGAATACCTCTTGTAAAATAAACAAATCCTCCAGGCACAGCAAAAGCATTTATAACAGGTGAATCTACTACTTTAAACTCATAGGGTAAATTAGGCCGGTGTGAAATGGCCGCCATTTCTCTTCCTTTCTCCTCAATAAAAGCTTGTATTTCTGGATCTTCATATAAACCCATACTAGCGACAATACTGGGATCATATTGTTTTCCCATCTGAATTTCTTTTTCCTCTGACATCAGCGACAATTCTTTTTTCCCAGAAACAGGGTTGACTGCACAAGAATACATGCAGTAGGAAAATATCGTAATTAATACACTTCTTAAAATTAAACGAGATCGTTTCATTTTATAAAATTTTAGTTTTAGAAAGGACAAAAATAAATACTGCGTTTTTCAAATGTGACAAACGCTGTTTGAGAACCTCAAAGAGAATGGGTAACTTTTCAATGGGTTAAAACCTACTGAAAAAAGAATCAATTGAAAACAAAGCTACGGTATTTAATTTTTTGTCAATACTTATAATTATCTTTTTTAAGAACGGATGAAGGCATCGCATTCTTACATACTTTAGACTAGGCTTAACAAAATAAGCCACAATTTTTTATAAATATAGAAAACTTTTAAATTTTTTTAAGATATAAAAAGGAAAGATGTTAAAGGATTATTGTTTTCTGGACCTCATCTGCTTAACAAATTTATTTATTTTTAGCTCTACTTGATATCGATAATAAATAAATGTGCCTAATAAAACAAACAAGCCAAGAAACAATGTAATCATACGAAAACTAAGAAACATACTAGCACTAGCAGGAGAGAATGGATAAATAACCATGACTTCAACGGCAGCAATTAATGCGGCAGCTAAAAAAAAGAAAATACTAGCGGCCCGAGCGATTTTTATATACTTAGGCTGAGCGTGTGTTTTACACTTCTTTAAAAACCTTATAGTTAAATCATTATAAGGGTTAATTTTAATGAGTTCTCTTAAAATGTATTCTGCTTTGTCTTGTTCTAACAAATTAAAATGAGACGCAGCTTTTTGAAAAAGGCTTTTGAAATAAATATCTTCTCCTTTATAAAATTGGATATTATGCTCAATCGATAAATTAATAACTTTGGTAGCTTCTATTAAGTGTTTATCATAAGCACCAATTTCGAACAAGGCATTGGTGTAATCAACGAGGATTTCAAAGTAAATATCAAAGTTGAGTCGAGCAATTTCGAGCGTCTTCTTTTCATAAAAACGAACTATCGTATGATATGCGCCCTCTTCAATACCAACAAAGTCTTGGTACAATTTAGTATGTGTTGATAAGGTACGCATTGAAATAGTTGTTTTTAAGTCATAGAAAATAAGAAGTGGTTAGTTGGAGAACGGTGGAAATAAGGGGATTGTTTTTAAGTTCTAAAATAATGATAATAAAGTCAAGATAAATGACAAAAAAATGAATTTAATTTAAGATAGGAACTTTATTTAGCGTAAGCGTTGTTTATCTAAAATAGGAAGTGTAAATTTGCACTAGTTATAAAACGAAATGGCTTCGTAGTTCAATTGGATAGAATATCAGATTTCGGCTCTGAGGGTTGCAGGTTCGAGTCCTGCCGAGGTCAC
>CALLVC010000351.1 GCA_938010785.1 uncultured Saprospiraceae bacterium | reverse complement strand
AATTTTTAGCAGCCTTTTTCCGCTATTTTTTACCAAAAAATAAATCCGTAGCGGGTGCTATGCATTGATTTTTTGGCGAAAACTATCGAAAAAATTCAAGCTAAAAATTTTACCCGATTAATCAATCCGCATTACTTATTACTGTGTAGCAAAAGTTTCTTGATATTTCGCCTCGCCGCCTGCGGCGCTCGGCGGAGGGGTTTTTAAGGGGGAACAATTAAAAATGCAAATAAACTTTTGTTACAAGGTAGTTATCCGAACTACGGTTAATTTTCTTTTAAAAACAGGAAATCTATCTCCATTTAAAGGGCTTAACCAAGTCACAAAACAAGCAAAATTTAAAATAAATCACACAAAATAAAAACATATATTTTTAACAACATAAAAAACTCAAAATCAATCAGTTACAAACTTTTATTTTTACAAAAAAATAGATTATTTAAAGGAAGCAATCATCGGCACATTTTTTGGATTTATATAGTAGTTCCCCTCCTACATTACAATATTCACAAAAGACACAAAAAATATAATTAAGATACAAGGCTACTCCAATTGAGAGCTAATTATAAAGCTATCAGGCATGCAGTTTCCCATGCATAAAACTGTCTGTGCGCTTTTAAGAATTATGTTGCGATTGGAGTAAATATGGTTACTCAAATGTTTTAACTGCCGAACGGAAGTGGGATCCCGTTCGGCAATTTTTGTCTCAACTGACAATAAAAAAAGCTACAAGATTCAGACAAATCTTGTAGCTTTTTTTTATTACAAAGTATTTATTTTCATACCAGTATCTAAAGGGTTTTCTTATAAAAACGGAACATCCGAGCAAATGTTGATTTTCTGGGACATCCCCGAAATAAATTCGGGACAGGCAGAGTCCCAGAAAATCGGGATTAGGAACGTCTAGTTAAGCATTTTTATAAGAAAACCCTTCCAGTATCTAGCATCCAACCTAATCCGCAATAATAGGAGATTCTAACAACTGAAAGAATTGGTCTAAACGAGGCGTAATAATAATTTCGGTTCGTCGATTGGCACTTCTTCCTGCTGCTGTCGTATTCAATTCTTTAGGCACAAATTCAGACCTACCCGCCGCCGTCAATCTTTCTGGGGCAACAAAATATTCAGTTTGCAACATTCTTACCACAGAGGTCGCTCGTTTCACACTCAAATCCCAATTATCTTCCACACAGCTATTCGCCATCGGCACGTCATCAGTATGACCCTCAACCAGAATATTTAACTCCTCATGGTCATTGACCACCGCTGCAATTTTACCAATCACTTCTTCAGCGGATTGATTAATCTTCGAACTACCAGATTGATAAAGCAATTTATCAGAAATAGAAACATACACTACCCCACCCTTCACCTCAACTTGTACATCTTCATCGTTGATGTCTACTAAAGAACGTTTGATATTCATCACCAAAGCCAGATTCAAAGAATCTTTGGATTGCACTTTAGTCGATAAATTTTCAATAAAATCATATTGCTTAGAAATATTGTCCAATGATTTATTGATACTCTCTGCGCCTTCCATACTTATAATCGACAAATCTTCCATTCTTCCCAACAAACTTTTATTCGTCGCTTGTAAGTTACCAATTTGAGATTCGTATTGAGATACTTGTCCATCTCTAGCGGTCAACTGCGTTTTCAAAGTCGCAATTTCCTTTTGGTGATAAGCATAAGTACCGTAGACTCCTGCTATTAATAAGATGACCGCGGCTGCAATTATTCCAGTTACTTTATTCATGTTAGTTGATTTTGTGAGACAATCAGGGAATAAATTAGGTAATACAAAAATGTATCCTATTTCCCTTTTTTTGATACGAATATAATGGTCGAAGGAATTAGGATGTTGCCCTAGAAGGCAAATATTGCAGTGAATTAGGAGATAATTAACAGTGAATCAGGATTTTACGTGAATGCCATTTCTAACCCCGAATACCGCTTCGTCACCTTATTATTTCGAATTGCCATAGACAATGCCTTCGTCGTCCCAATCAAAATCACCAATTGCTTCCCTCTTGTCATTCCTGTATACAGCATATTTCGGAACAGCATCATGTAATGTGTGGTGTGCACGGGCATGATTATACAAGGACATTCGCTGCCTTGGTATTTATGGACAGAAACGGCATATGCCAACATCAATTGGTCGATGTCCGAAAAATCATAACTGACAACTTCCCCATCGAAATCGACATATAATTCTTGCTCAATGCGGTCAATTTTTTTAATGCGACCGACATCACCATTAAAGACATTTTTGTCATAATTATTCCGCAATTGCATGACTTTATCGTGCAAGTGAAAAGTGCGGCCCATCTTAATAAGTGGGTCTTTGGAAGGATTTAATTCTTTTTGCAGGAGCAGATTTAAATTCCGAGTGCCTATAATCCCTCGATTCATTGGACTCAAGACTTGGATATCGTCAAAAGGATTTAATTTATATTTTTTTGGCAATCGTTGTTTAACCAAGTTGGCAATCAAGGGGACTATGT
>CALLVC010000350.1 GCA_938010785.1 uncultured Saprospiraceae bacterium | reverse complement strand
CTGAAAGGTTTGTCCCATTTCACAGCCAATCGCTCCACCACCTATGACCAGTAATCTTTCTGGTAATTGTTTCAGTTTATAAAAAAGCGTTTCATTATTATAATGTTCCACTTTCTCGATGCCTTTGAATGGAATCATTCTTGGCTTTGACCCTGTGGCTAAAATAATTCTTGGTGCAGTAAATTGTTCGTTCCCGACTGCGATGGTGTTTTCGTTAACAAAACTAGCCGTACCAATGGCGATATCTACGCCCTGCTTTCTGAAATAATCCGCACTTTCATGTTCTCGGATAACGGCTTGTTTAGAGTGAATATATTGCAGCACTTTTTCCATATCTGCTTTTCCAGCTTTCACCGTTCCAAAATTGGCCGCTTTTTTAGCTCCATAAAACTGTTTAGCAATATGGATAATCGCTTTACTCGGCACACAACCAAAGTTTAAGCAATCCCCGCCAATATGAGCTTCTTCTTTATCGATTAATAAAGGTTTCCAACCAAAGGATTGTGCCATTCCAATCGCACCTAAACCCGCAGAACCACCACCAATTATAATGATGTCGTATTTTTTAGTAGACATATCTATATCTTTTTAAAATGGAAAGTAGGATATATTTTACTCTAAATTAGCTAAGTGAAACAGAAATTGACCTAAATAATCTTCAATAAGACAGTTAAGGTAAATGCTTTCTCCTAAAAATGCTTAATAAGACGTTCCCAACAAATTTTGCCGTGTCGAACGGCAAAACCCGCCAGACTGCTAGACGGGCTGGTTTGTAAAAAGGGGATTTAAAGGGTGAGCTAAAATGGATTTTCAAAGAAAATTCATTTTAGCTCACCCTTTAAATCCCCTTTTTTGATTGATTGGGACTCTGCTTGTCCCGAATTTATTTCGGGAATGTCCCAATCAATCAACACTTACTTGGATATTCCATTTTTAAGAGAAAATCCTTTAACATAAACTAAACTACCCTATTTTTATCCTGTAATATCGCTAAAAAGCTAAAGAAAGTTAAAAAAGTCATGCTTCCTACTTGAAAATTTAAAGGTGCATCAAATAGAAATAATAAGCTATAAAAAATTAAGAAGGAAAGCCCAAAAAGTTTTAAAGGAGTAGTCGATTTCAATAAAAAAAGAAAAATAGCATAGCTCAATAAAAATAGGATACTTAATACCCCTAGTAGACCAGAAGCCGTCCAATAGTATAAAAATTGGCTTTGCGTATTTACGGGAAAGCCTAGTTTGTCTTTGGCATATTCCTTTTGCATTTCAGTTTGGTAATCGCCAATACCTACGCCTAAAATTGGGTTATTTTTAATGATTGTCCAACTGTTTCTCCAGGATAATAATCTTCGAATACTAGTAAAATGAGTGTAGTCGTAATTGAGATAAGTCCCATTCTGAAAAGTCTTAATTTCCCACTGCATTTGGTCATAACGTACTTTTACAGCCGGAACATTTTTATACGCTAAAAAAGGAGCAATTATTAAAAAGAATCCTATGCCCAAACTTAAAATAGCATAAGAAAAAAGCGCATGGAATTTTTGCACAATACTTGGGTGGATAAAGTAAAAGTAGCCCCCAATTAACCAAATAATACTAGCTAGTAAAAAACTAATTTGCGCCCCTCTTGCGCCTAAAATTAAAAGAGTAACCAATAGAATGGCTATTTTATTTATTCCTTCAAATAACTTTTTACGTGGAGGTCTTTTAAACAATAGCCAAAGCTGGCAAAATATCGCCACACCAATCAAATAACTAAATTGTAAACGTTCTGTAAATGGACTATACACCCCAAAGGCAAAAGCCTTCTCATGCACAACGTAATCTTTCAACAAAGGAATACTTCCTGCTATTTTTTGTCCCCAATCGTTTGGCAGCAAAAAAAATAGAAAAGTAATGAAAGCAGCAAAACTGGTAGCCGTAACAAATAGTTGAAGATATTGCTCTGTCCGACCTTTAATCCCATGTCGATGAACAAAAAAAATGAATGGAATCGCTAAAAATTTAAATTGGCTACCTAATATTTTTAGTCCATAACTACTATTAGTTGAATACAATAGACTCATTGCCATAGCAATAAAAAGACAAGTTGGTAATAATAATAAATGGTTCGAAAGGTGTTTAGTGCTTCCAGAACTTGTCCCGATAGCTATCGGGATGGAAGCACTTTTCACACCATTGTTGATGGATTGTTTATTTTTAAAAAAAACATAAACAGTTATCAACACTAAGCCAACAAAAGCAATAGATACCAAAGCTTTGGAGAAGGGTAAACCAATCAATAAAAGGCAAAAAAGAAAATGAAAAATTTTTGTAGGATATTTCAGTTTGTGTAGTTTAATTTGTTTGTTTCAATCTCTAAGTCCACGCTCTTTTTCCAACCGCCATCTTCACAATTTCCCAATAATTTTGTTCCAACAGTCCTTCTTTGTAAAACCCTCGTTCTTTCAGAAGTTGGTGCATTTTAGGCAAATTATAAGACGGCACACTCATTAACAAATGATGTTCCACATGATAATTGACATTATGTGGGGCAAATAAGATTTTTTCAAACCAATTGGCGTAAGTTGTTCGCGTATTACGCATCGTGTCCTCAGTATCTTCGACCATTGAATGTTCTGCCATTGCTCGAACTCGAATAGAAAAATTAAAGGTAGTAAATAAAGCGCCAATCCAAAGTAAATAAAGCCAAGGAGAAGCGAAAAAAGATAATAAACCGAATAGTATTAATTGTGCTAAAATAGGTCCAGATAAGTTGTTGAAAGCAGTCGTAAAAAATTCCCTCCATGTACGGTCCTTTTGACTTAATTTTTGAATGTCTTTAGCCAAGCTGTATTTTAAATAACCAAGCTGCATATACAACATTCCCAACTGAGACTTTATCCCCGTTGCTCCTGACAAATCACGAAAAAACTTCCTAAACATACTAGCGACTGTAGTAGGATAGCCTTTCGTTAAAGAAATATCAGGATCTTCGGCAGTCCCTGTGGTTAAATGATGTTCTAAGTGGTAGGTTCTATACTTAAACATATCATTTAGAATCATATAACTACCCAACCATCTACCGACAAAATCATTGACTTGTTTATTTTTAAACAATGCCAAATGACCGCCATCGTGCATAATAATAGAACAAGCTAATTGTCGGCCTCCCATTACAAAAAGGGCAATTAAAATCACTAGCGGATGTGGATAAAAATAAACTACAGCAAAAGTAATCGCTATCCATGCCCAAGTATGCAAAACCTCATAAGCACCACGCCAATCATTTTTTTTTGTCAACTCCTTTCTTTCTTCTGGTGTAAGATATTTGGTAACAATGGAAGGATTCATACAATTATTTTTCTAAGCAAATTTCAATTATAAATTTAGATAAGAAACAAGCATTTCTTTTTAAGACTGTTAATTTTCGCTCACTAAAATTACTTTTTCTTTAATAAATATGCTAATTCATTGTGTTTTTTCTTAAAAAAATAATAGAAAACGATACTTAACGTAAAAGATACAATAAGTAGGTAGCTTTTGTAGGGCTTTTATAGTAACTTTGTCCTTCATTTTAAGTAAAAAAATAAATCATTAATTTTTTTCAAATATAATTTTTATGGCTGACCAGCACGAATTGAAGACCCTTTTTGACCAAAAAGGACGACTAATTAGCCCTGTATTACCTGAAGGTGTAAAGAATTTTTTAGTAGATATTGACGGAACTGTTTGCGATGACATTCCAAATGAGGAACCAGAAAGAATGGGTACTTGTTTACCATATCCTGATGCTTTAGACATCATTAATAAATGGTATGCGGAAGGCCATATTATCACTTTCTTTACGTCTAGAACAGAAGAACATAGAGAAATTACTGAAATGTGGTTAAAAAAGCACAATTTCAAGTATCATGGTTTATTGATGGAGAAGCCTAGAGGCGGAAACTATCACTGGATTGATAACCACATTGTGAAAGCTACTAGATTCAAAGGTAAATTCACCGACTTAGTAGTCAAAACAAAAGAAATTGAAGTATTTATCGACGGAGATGGTGAGTAATTGCTACTCCTAGATTTGACGAAGATATTCCGACGGGTTGGTAGCTTACGCTGCTGACCCGTTGTTGTTTACTGACCATACGTCTTGTAGTAAGATAAAAATGTAGGAATAGCTACAAATTATTGTTAAGCAAATGTCAAACTCATTTACGATAATTGACATTCCTCAAACAAATGGTGAATTTTGAAATAAATTTTTACCCTCAGCAGGGTTCGTCCCAAACTTATTTAATGATGAAAAAAATATTATTCCTATTCTTTGCTTTCACACTATCACATGCTGTTTTTGCACTTGAAGACTATGAGATCAAAGTGACCATTAAAAATTATGAGCAAGACAAGTTGATTCTTGCCCATTATTTAGGCAGCAACATTTTAGTAGATGATACCGCAACGATTAGCAAGGAAGGTAATTTTATATTTAATGGTAAAAAAAAATTAGCCGAAGGTATTTACTTATTGGTAATGCCCCCTAACAATCAGTACATTGAAATTTTTATTACGGAAGCAGAAAAAAATTATAGTCTAGCTTTTGATGCAACGACGCTTACCAAAGATATTGAATTTCAGAATGCGCCTGACAATACACTATTTTATGATTATTTAGGATTCATGGGGCAGACACGTCCAGAAATGGAATCGCTCATTAAAACGATTCAAGAAGGGCGAGAAGCAAAAAAAGCGGTGGAACAGGAAGAAAAAGCATTAGAAGAACTCAAAAACAAGTTAGAAGATTATAAAACAGAGATAATAGAAAAGCATCCTAAAAAGTTGACTTCAACAATTTTAAAATCTAATAAAAAAATTGATATTCCAAAATTTGAAGGGGAAGAGCAAGATGTCAGAATGAAAGAATACATCTATCGACGAACTCATTTTTTTGACCATGTACGAGATGACCCTCGTTTTTTCAGGACAAAAATCTGTAACGATATGATTAACTTCTATATGGAAAATTTGACGGTTCCTCAACCAGATTCTATTATCAACTCAGTAGATGAAGTTTTGAGATTAGTCGCTCCAGATACAGTTGCTTTTAAAACGTATTTCCTAAAATATCTAAATCAATATTATGCCTCTGAATTTATGGGCCAAGACGCTGTTTTTGTCCACTTGGTAAAGGAATACACCCTAAAAGGAAAGTCTAATTTTCTTGGTGAAGAGACCATCGCAAAAGTTACCAACGATGCTTTATTATGGGACAAAACATTGATTGGCAAAACTGCACCAGACTTAGCCAATTACCTTTTAGATATAGAAGGCAGCATCAAAGTAAAAGATGCTGAAGACGAAAATCGTAGATTCAAACTCGATGGAAAAACTTATTTAAATAGTGTCTTTAAACCTTATACGGTTGTTGTTTTCTGGGCACCTGATTGTGGTCATTGTAAAAAGTCTATGCCCGTCTTAGTTGATTTTTATGAAAAGCATGCGGATTCAGTGGAAGTGTTTGCGGTATGTCACACGAGCTTTCAACAATTTGGAGATTGTGCGCAAGCCTTAAAAGATTATGACGCTATCAAATGGATTAATACGGTTGACCCTTATTTTAAGTACATTAAAGACTACAGCATAGAAACTACGCCCATGATTTTGTTGTTAGACCAAGAAAAAAAGGTCTTATTTAAAAAGATTGCTGCGGATAAATTGGAAGTGGCTATTGAACAAATTGAAATACAGAAAAAAGATATTGAAAAATAAAGTGGATAGTTAAACGTTTTCTAAACGATGAACGATGAATGATAAACGATGCATTCGTGAAGATGAAAATGTATTACGGATTCAGCAAATATATTTATCCTATGCACAATTCATCGTTCATAGTTCATCATTCATCGTTACACAATAAACCGATTAGTAAATTTTAAACCATAAATCACCATGAATTTTTTTCATAAAATGAAGTATGTTTTTTTGTTAGCTATTTCCATTAATTTTGTGGCTTGCGCCCAAAAGAATATTGCACCGATAATGGATGTGGATGTACCTAAAGAAGCTCCAATGAAAAAGTCAAAATCAGGTATGACTTTTGACCAACAACAAATTGATTTAGGGACGATTAAAAGAGGGGAAGTAAAGGAATTTGAGTATACTTTTACGAATACAAGTGATGAGGCTATAGAAATAGCACAACTTTCAACCTGCGATTGTACCGAAGTATTAAAAAGACCTTATCTCCCTATCAAACCTGGTGCAAAGGGTACTATCAAAGTAAAATTTGACAGTATAAAAAAAGAGTTAGGTGATGATATAGACCCTGTGGAAATTGATATTTGGTTACAAAAAGAAGACCCTAAAACGGGAATGCCCGTACTAGAAAGAATAGAATACATTTTTAAATTTGAATCATAATTTAGTGGTGAGTGGTAAGTGGTAAGTTATGAGTACACTTACCACTCACAACTTACCACTCACAACTAAATCAATGGATATTTTAGAAAGAATTATAGCGTATAAGCATATTGAAGTCGGTGGTCGAAAGCAGTTAGTATCGACCAAGAGTTTGGAGCGAAGTAAGTATTTTGACCGACCTACCCTATCCTTAAAAGCTTCCTTATTAAATCCCGAAAAATCTGGGATTATAGCTGAATTTAAGCGGCACTCTCCTTCCAAAAAAGACATTAATATCACCGCAAAAGTAGCAGATGTAACGACTGGATATACCAAAGCTGGCGTATCTGGTATTTCTTGTTTGACGGATACCAAATTCTTTAAAGGAACAACCGAGGATTTAAAAATAGCTAGACTGCACAATCCACAAACGCCAATTCTTCGCAAAGAATTTATTGTAGACGAATACCAATTGGTCGAAGCGAAGTCTATGGGTGCGGATGTTATTTTATTGATAGGAGAATGTTTGAGTAAAAAAAGGTTAGCGGAGTTAGCCAAGTTTGCTAAATCACTTCATTTAGAAGTCTTAACCGAAATTCATTCGGCAGCACAATTGCCTAAACTAACGGCAGATATTGACATTGTCGGGGTGAATAATCGAAACTTAAAAACCTTCAAAGTCGATATTCAGCATTCCAAAGATTTATTCCATAAAATTCCTAATAACTTTATCAAAATATCGGAAAGTGGCATCAGTCATCCCGATACCATAGTCGATTTAAAAGAACATGGATTTCAAGGTTTTCTAATTGGGGAAAATTTTATGAAAACAGCAGACCCTTCCGCTGCTTGTATGGAATTCACGAATGCAGTTCGCAGTAAGCAGTTGGCAGTAAGCAGTTCAAAATAAGCGGCTTTTATACCTTAAAACCTTAAATTATATGCAGTTAAAGATTACCAAGGTTTGTGGGATGCGAGACCCTCAAAACATTACTAATTTATTGGAATTGCCAATAGACTGGATGGGCTTAATTTTCTATGAAAAGTCTAAACGCAATGTGCCTAACAGCGCTGCGGCAGGTATTCTACAAGCAAGCGACGAAAAAGTAAGCAGAGTCGGTGTTTTTGTTAATGAAGACATTGAAATCTTAATGCAAAAAGTGGTCAAATTCAAATTGGAATACGTGCAATTGCATGGAAAAGAAAGTCCAGACTATTGCTATGATGTATTAGCTAAAAGCGCGAAGACCTTTGGCTGTGGAGATGATTTAAAAATAATCAAAGCTTTCTCGGTAGATGAATATTTTGATTTTGCTATCACCAAGGCTTACGAACCCTACGTCAATTATTTTTTATTTGATACCAAAGGAAAAAATCCTGGCGGCAATGGCTTTACTTTTGATTGGACGCTTTTAAAAAAATATACAGGTACGCTTCCATTTTTATTAAGTGGTGGATTGGATGAGTTTTCTGCGGAAGCCGTAAAACAATTAGACTTGCCTTTATTGGTTGGTGTGGATGTGAATAGTAAGTTTGAAATTGAGCCTGCGTTGAAGGATGTGGAGATGGTTGGTAGATTTGTTAGGGATTTAGAAAAAACAGAAGTTTAGGAATCTTTTTTGCTACAATCTAGTTTATACATTTACAAAGCAAGGGTTTTGTTATAAAAATACTTAACTAGGCGTTCCCAACAAATTTTGCCGTATCGAACGGCAAAATTTGTAAAAAGGGTTTTTAAAGGGGAGCTAAAATTGATTTTCTTTGAAAATCAATTTTAGCTCCCCTTTAAATCCCCTTTTTTGATTTATTGGGACTCTGCCTGTCCCGAATTTATTTCGGGAATGTCCCAATAAATCAACATTTACCCAGATGTTTCATTTTTATAAGAAAACCCTTTTTACAAAACAATAAGCCTTGCTATCAAGCTTAATTTTTTGTAATTTTGCCATCCGATTTTATCTAATGAGATAAAATTCAATAAATCGGGTCTCATAGCTCAGTTGGTTACCTCGATAGCTATCGGGGCTGACTCATCAAAACCAAAGAAAAAACTAATATGCATCATGTGTATATTTTATATAGCAAAACATTAGACAGATTCTATATAGGAAATACAGATTTGCTGCCAGAAAAAAGATTAGAACAACATAATTCTAGTTTTAATTCGGGAAGTTTTACGACAAAAGGAATACCTTGGATATTATTTCTTGAAATTCCATGTCAATCAAGATTACAAGCTCGTCAAGTCGAGCTTCATATAAAGAAAATGAAAAGTCGCAAGTATATTAATAATTTAAAGCAATATTCTGAAATGCGTATAAAATTGTTAAAACGCTTCGACTCTAAATAGGGTCTCATAGCTCAGTTGGTTAGAGCATCTGACTCATCAAGTAGTAGTTCTTTGATTCAAATATTTTCTAGGTGTAGACCAAATAGTACTGAAAAGACACAATTCAGATAGACTATGGAAAATATTAAAGAATTACTAAGGTGCCTCCTAGCGGAAACGTTAGGATGAGCAAGGGGTTAATTCAGGGAAACCTTACCTTTTTTTGTGTAAAAAAAAGCTGGCAATCCTGAGCCAAGCCTAGTGAAAGTCATAAGAGTAACTAGGAAGGTGCAGAGACTAGAAGGTGAGTAGACTAAACAATAAGCCTTCAATAACGCCCCTCGCCTAAGTCCATTA
>CALLVC010000349.1 GCA_938010785.1 uncultured Saprospiraceae bacterium | reverse complement strand
GTCGCATTGGCACCGACTTCTATGAAAATTCTAGCGCCTTCGTTATAGATGGTTTGCACCGTTTTTGGAAAATTGACTTGTTCTACACAAACTTGAGTAGAATTCTCTGCAATCTTTAGGCTATCTAATGGAATTTTTTGTTGAGTAATACTTGAATAGAAATCAATGGCAGGTTTTTCCTGTAATGGAAAATTGTGCATTTTAATTAAACCCTCCCTTTCCTTTTCACAGAAATGATGGTGGATAATATTCTGAAAAGGAATCTCAACTGTATGACAATTTAATTGCCCAATGATTGCCTGACAAGCTGTTTTGTCACCAGAAATAATGACTTCTTTGTCAGTATTTATAAACGTCAAGTAGACATCTTGATGCTGCGACACCAGTTTCTCGACCTCATCTTTTGGTGCTAAAACCACTAAACTAGTCCACCTTTCTTTAGCCTCTTTTGAACTCACCTTCCAATGTTCGGCTAGCAGTTCTAAATTGCCTGCGAACCGATTTTTGAAAATTGGAGAGTTTCTAAATTCGTTCGTTTCATCGCCACTCCAGACCCCTGTGGAATACCACATACTACTGCATTCGCCCATACTGTAACCGAAGGCAATTTGGGGCTCTAGTTTAAAAACATTGCGCAAAATATGAGTATAAGCGGCAGAAAAGAATACGCCCGAAGACATCATGGCAATGGTGTCTTGGTATAGGCTATTACTGGATAACTTCCCGTTATCCAGTAATTTCTTTCGGTCATTAAAATTATCTTGGTCGTCGAAATTATCCAGTAACGGGAAGTTACTGGATAATGGAGGATACAAATATTTTGAGTTTACATACCTATCCAAATCTGGTTTTAAGTCTCCAAACTCGTCATACAATTGTGGAAACAACTGAAATAATTCTCGTCCTAATCCTTCATAAGCAGTCGCTGAACCGGGATAAACAAAAGCTACTTTCCCTTTTTTTCCTAATGGATTGGGTGTGAAGTAACTGCCCTTAGGTGTTTTAATTGCTTTTTCGTTTTTAAAAGCATTCGATAATGCTTTTTGGAAAAATTTGATTTCTCCTAATAAGGCTTTTTTGCTTTTCGCAATTAAGGAAATAGATAACCTATTATTTTTTCCTTTTGAGTTGGTGTAATATTGTTGGGCAATTTCAACTAAAGAAGACTTAGTAGCTAAATCTGTTTCTAACGCTGCTAATTGCTGTTGGAGTACGGCCTCATTATTCCCTTTTAAAAGAAATAATTTTTGAGGCATAAGTGTATCATTTATTTTTGACGCTGAAAGACGCTGACTTTTTATGACTTGTTTATCTTTTTCCGACGTTTCGATGTTTGAAGATTGTATCTTCAAACCTATATTATTTCCAAAAATAACTGCTGCTCGCTCCTGTTCTAACCAAGGACGCGCAGCATTTCCATTAGGCAAAAACCGATGATGAAGACATAAAGTAGCTTTTATTAAATCTGCAATTCCAGAAGCCGCACAGGTATTTCCAAAATTTTCGGAAGCATCAAAAAGAACAACTTTTTCAGATTTATTTTCCTCATTCGTAAAGCCATCAATCACTCCATATACCTTTTCGTCAATCGTTTTTTCTGCTCGCTTTAATACAATCGCCCCTGCTCCTTCCCCAAATACTTGCCCTTCCTTTTGTTGATTCCGTAAGAGTACATTTTCTAAACTACCCGCAAAATCAACACCTCCTACTACCACCGCATCTACTTCCCCTAAGGTCAACATATTCTGCGCTATCTCCATTGCTTTAAACACCGAATTGTCGCCTTCAGAAACTGTAAATGCAGGGCCATTAAAATCCCATAAGGCTGCAATTCTACTTGCCATAATATTTCCGACAAAACTGGTATGCTGACTTGGCGTTTGTGACCCTTCCCGAAAATACGCAGCGTCTTTGCATTGTTCTTCCAAGACCTTCAATTCTTCTGCTGTCAACTCAATGCCACTCTTTTCCATCGCTGCTTTCAACTGCCAAGTCACATCCCATCTAGCCAAATAATGATGAATTGCTAATTCTGCTTCCATCGCAATTAAGACGGCGACATTTTGACTTTCTGCTAATCCTGCATCTTTTATCGCATTATCGGCTACTTTCAGTATTAATGCCTGTTGCGGTTCTAAAGTCTCTGCTTCTTTAGGTTGGATTTTATAACGAAGTAAATCTATTTCAAAGTTGTCAATGTAAGCGCCTCTAGGTGCTTTACCATTGGCAAAACCAAAATCTTTTAACAGTTTTTCATTGGCATCAAAACCTTTCCATCTTTCTTTTGGTAATTCTGTAAACTGTTGTTTGCCCTCGTAGATGGTTTTATAAAAATCATTTAAATTCGTACAATTACCAAAATGCGCATCCATCCCAATGATAGCAAGCTGTTGGTTCCCCTTTTGCTTCGCCGCTCCTCCATCTTTCTGCCTTTCCGCCTTTCCGCCTCTCCGCCCTTCCGCCTCCAAAACCACCATATGTGCATTCGTTCCCCCAAATCCAAAAGAATTTATCCCTGCCTGTCGATTTTCCCCTTTCCATTCTGTTGGTTGCAAAATCATTTGTTCTCTACCTATCCAACCATTTTCTGCTTTGACGGCTTTTTCTAAATTGATATTAGAAGGAATCACTTCCTTTTCCATTGCCAATAGCACCTTCAATAATCCCGTCATCCCTGCCGCCGTCAACAAATGTCCCATATTGGATTTGACCGAGCCTAAAAGGGGTTTAGTTTTATGCTGTTCGAAAAAGTCTGCGATGGAATTCAACTCGGTTACATCTCCCAAAGGGGTACCCGTAGCATGGCATTCTAAATAAGAAGTATTTTGTGGTAAAATTTGGTCTAAATCATAGGCTCTTTCAAAAGCCAATTTTTGTCCTTTAGGATTGGGACTTAACAAAAATTTTCCTCGTCCATCATTCGATAAACCGATACCGCCAATGACTCCTAATATCTTATCTCCATCTCGCTGTGCATCTTCCAATCTTTTCAAGACCACCATTCCTGCCCCTTCGGAAGAAACTAAACCCGCAGATTCATCATCTAAAGGCACAAATTTCTGTTCGTGCGGTGCATAGGCATGAAAAATCGAAAAGCCCATGTGGATAAACAATTGGTCGGATGCACAAACTGCTCCTGCCAACATCATATCCGCCTTTCCTAAAATCAATTCATCACAAGCTAATTTTATCGCATATAAAGAAGTCGCACAAGCTGCATCCAAGGCATAATGAGTCCCACCTAAATCCAAAGCATCTACCACCATTTTGGAAGGGGTGTAATCTATGATTCCTCCATCAGGTGTTGTTTCCTGAATATGGTCAGGAATCGTAAAATTTTCGGCCTTTAATAATTTTCTAAGTGCTTGCTGCGTCGTTTCTGTATAAACTGATGCTAGTTTTTTATGAGACGTACCTGTTGGAAAAGATAAATTTCCGAGTATGACACCACATTTTTCCAAGGCTTCTTTTTCTCCAAAATAGCCCGCATGTGCCAAGGCTTCCTTGGCTACATATATAGACCATTGGTATAATTTGTCTTGTTTTGCTAGAAACTGTTCTTCTAAAGCATAGCCCTTCGGGTCAAATTTGAAATCACGGATATAGCCGCCTCGTAGGGAATAGGTCTTATCCACCACGCCTTTACCGTCTTGGTAAAATTGGTCAGGTTGCACGCCAAAGTCTTCCGCCGTTGCCATGCTGGTGAGGTCTTTTTGTTGCAGTAGGTTCTCCCAGAATTGTTCGTTGGTAGACGAACCTGGGAAGAGCCCTGACATGCCGATGATGGCTATTTTATTTTTCATGTAAAATTCTAGTTTTTATTTGCTTGTTTTCTTAGTAGATTTCGTAGTCTAGATACTTCTTCTCTTAAAAAAGCATTCATATCCTCCGTTACAGATTCGACCTTTGTATTCAAGGAAATAATACTATCTTGATTTGAAATTGTAGTTGCATACCTAATAGAATCTAAACTAACTTTTTGTTCTGCTTTCACTTTACTTTCAATGAGTTTTTTCTCAACTTCGTATGTACTATAAAGTAATCCTAACAATCCGATTATAAAAAGAAACCATCCTATTGGGTTAAGTTTCTTAAAACCATCATTTTTAGTGCCTCCTTGCTCATTCTTATCCTTTTTAGTTACAACGAATAACTCTTTTACAACGAACGAGAGAATAGTCAAAAAAACAAAAAAATATTTCATTGCTTTCCAATTATAATTCAAAACCTAGTGCCGAAGCTACGCTCCTTAAATGTTTAATTTTTGTTCTATTTTTATTTTCTACAGACAGGGGCAGAGCTAACGCTCTTTTACTAATTATTGTCATTATTTTCAATCTAAAAAGGGCGTAGCCCTGTAACCGTCTGTAGATACAATAATCAATCTACATAAAACCTAAAAGGAGCATCGCTCCAACACCGTCTGTAAAAGATTTCCTCAGCTAAAATCAAGAATCATAGGAGCAGCCTGCCCGTATGGGTAGCTTCGGCACAACAACCTATTATAATCAGTCATTTTTCATTTTTTCAAAAAAACAATATACCTTCATCCTATTACTAAAGAAAACTACACATCAAAATGGCAAACAACTATACCCAATTGTACGTTCAGTACATTTTCGCTGTCAATGGCAGAGAACACCTTGTTCCAAAAGCACATAAAGAATCTGTCCAAAAATACATGACAGGCGTCGTTCAAAAACGAAAGCATAAAATGTTGGAAATTCATTGTATGCCTGACCACACGCATATGTTTGTTGGTTTACATCCGTCTCAAAATATTTCTGATTTAGCCGAAGAAACCAAAACCGCAGCCACTAAATTTATCAAAAAACAAGACTGGATGCCTTTTGATTTTTCTTGGCAAAGAGGATATGGAGCTTTCTCCTATTCTCGTTCTCAAATTCCTGTAGTTGGCGCTTATGTCAAAAATCAAGAGCAACATCATCAAAAACGAACCTTTCGAGAAGAGTATCTTGATTTTCTAAATAAATTTGAGGTCGAATATGATGAACGATACGTTTTCGATTTTTATGACGATTTGTATATTTAGGTTTTATTGTGCCGAAGCTACCCATACGGGCAGGCTGCTCCTTTGAACATAGGCTTCGGCATTGTATTATTTTTTACAGACAGGGGCGGAGCGATGCTCCTTTCTATTTTTGATTGTTGGTTCCTGAATCTACAGACGGGGGCAGGGCTATGCCCTTTTCCAATTCATGTAGATTTTTTGAGTTCCATAACCCAATAATATTCCAGTTCCGTCCACGTCATTTCGAGGGGTAAGTCTTTTATTAATCTGTCAACCTCTTCCTTTGATGGAAAATTTTTTAATACTTCGTAGGTATCTCCATTTTGCAAACGCCGAATTTGGTAGGTATTTCCGTCTTCATCCGTTCTTGAAATGGGGGTGCTACTACCCTCAACATATTTATTATCAATAAAAATCAACTCGCCATTTGTGGTTAGCTGATTTTGTAATTTTTTTAAAAACTGTGGAATATCGGTTTTCAAAATATGCGACCAGATAAAACCACCATGCTGTAAAACTGTATTAATACATAACCAAAAACACACTCTGAAATACACAGTCTGAAGTTTCATCCCTATAAAAGGAAAATACATTTTACAAAACATATCGCCCCAAATTTCTATACTATATATTTAGTTGAAACAATTTTATAGTATTGGGGCGATTTTTAGTTAGGGAGTAGGAAATAAATAAGGTACCCAAAATGGTGGTTTTAGTTTGTTCTTATTCAAGGCGCTAAAAACGGAGTTACCCCTTTGGGTAATGAGTATTTTAGCAACGCAGAAGAAGGATGAGCAAACACCGTTTGTGAACCGTTCACGGACGGGATGCCTAAAGCCGCAAGATGGGTAGGTTATATTTTTACTATTCCCTTACCATTCCAAATCCTTACTCACCGTCACCGCTGCCCCTTCCGTCACCAAATAAACATTTCCTTCTGCATCATAAGTCGTACAATTGGCCACCAATTTAAAATCAGTACTTTCCACAATTTCTACCTGTACCAATAATTCTTTGTCAAATGGAACAGGTTCATAAATGGTCGCAGAAACAGTCGCTAATGGCAAACTCTTTGCCCCTTCGTGATATTTCTGTACCCAAATGACCATACCTTGATATTGAATATCGGAAAAGAAGGTGTTCACCGAACGCACCCGAAATTGCCCTTGTGCCGCTGCCGAAACTGTTGGCGCTTTGCAAGACAACACTATCTGCTGTTCCGTCCAATCTAAAATTTGCTCGATACCTTGAAAATAATGCCCGTGGAAAAGCGAACCATCTAGATATAAATGGTCACCTGTGGTTGCTTGATAATTGCCACTTAAGGTTGCTTGAAATTTTGGAGCAGTTAGAATTGCTCTTTTATTGACTAAAGTCACTTTCGATTTATAGTGAAATGTTGGCAATTTTTTTCCTTTGGGTTGACTAGATACCGTTGATTCAAAAACTATTTTATCTGCGGACTTTTCTAGTTCTTTTAATTCCAAGGTATAGGTTCTTGCAGGGTCTTTTTTATCATCAAACACAATCCCCTTGAAGAGTTGCATGTTCTCTACTTTGAAAACTTGAAAGTCAGGAAATAACTTTTCACAACTCTGCGACATCCATCCTCCTGCATTGACTACTGGCAATACGGCACTCCCTTGAATCACATGGTGATATAAAAATTGGTTATCTTTTAAGGTAAAGGTTCGCTGTATTTTATGCGTTTGTAAATCTTTGCTAATATGGCTAACACCTGCTGGCAAAGTCCCTCCGATGACTACTTGGGGTTCATTAAAATAAGCGGTATTCAATTCATTGACACACATTGCGGCTCCACCATCGCTATTCACCAAACTTACGCCCGCCGCTTCAAATTGCTTTTTCAAAGCTTCACTGACCATTCCGCCGTCCCATGCGCCCCAATTGATAGCGGAAACGTGAGTGTTTGGATGATTGGTTTTAAATAAATGCGCTGCGGAACTCAAGATTTCATTGGCAATTGCATAATCTGTTTGCCCCACATTTCCATAAAATCCTGCAACGGAAGAAAACAAGATTAAATGGTCTAAATGATGGATATTGACGCTTTGTAATAAACTTAATAAACCATCTAATTTCACGGATAAGACATTATCAAAATCCGTAGCCGTTTTGTCTTGGATGTATTTATCGGCTAATCTTCCCGCCCCATGAATTACGCCTGTAATCGTTCCTAATTCAGCCGTTATTTTTGCTAATGCTGGTTTAAAACTAGCGGCATTCGTCACATCTCCTTTTAAATAAACAGCTTTTGAACCGTAGCTAACCAAAGCATCCAACGTTCCTTGAATCTCTTTTTTAGAAATGATTTGATTATATATGGACTTTACCTTGGGTAAACTTGGTGCCTCTCCTTTTTCCTTTAAATCAGTCATAATTAACCGTTTCAAAACTCCTTCATTATCTTCATTTTTGGCGAAAGCTGGAATTTCAAAATCATTGGAAGAACGACCCAATAAAATAAATTTACAACCAAAGGTCTTCGCTATTTCTTTCACACAAGTTGCGGTCACCCCTTTCGCCCCACCACTCACTAAAAAGACAGAATCTTTGGTGACCGTCGTTTTAATGGCTTGATTTTCTTTTACTTCAACAGGGGTCGCAATAATTGTTTTTCGACCTGTTTTAGAAAAAGCCGTTTCCATAACCGATACATCTGCATCATGTAATTCGGTTATTACTTGATTGGCTTTTTGTGCAGTTGGCAATTCATATTCAATATCTACCGCTCGGCAATAAACGCTTGACCATTCTAAATTTAAAGATTTCACCAAGCCTCTCAAGCCTCCTGCTAAAACCGATACGTCTCCTCTTTTGCCTTGGCCCAAATGTCCGTCCATTTGACTAATGGTCAAGAAATTGGCTCTTTGGCTTTCCCCCAATTCATTTAAAGGTTTTTGCAAATGCTTTGCTAATAGAAATACAGTTTTTAGGATAGCCTTTTCTTTCTGAAAATGTTGTGCGAAGTTGCCATTTTGGAAGGTTAGATTTGGATGTAGGTGAATGAATGTACCTACTTTTCCATATTGTTGCTCAATTTTTTGCAGGGCTGCTGCTATTGCCTCATCAGTGTTGGCAGACAAGGAAACGGCATTGTTGCCGACTGGATTTTTAACAACTTCAGGAAGATTTAATACAATAACTTTATTCCCCTTTTGTTCTAATGCTTTTTGTGTTTCTACTGTAAAAGCAGTTCCTTCATTCGTGATTAATGCGAGGTGCGTATCAGGTAAGGTAAAAGCTAATTGGTCAGGTTGCGGTAAATATTCCAAGCTCACTTGATGTCTGCCGACTCCGTGGAAAGTAGTGGTCTTTGCTGTAGTAGCAACAGCAGGAACTACATTTTCAGTAGTTCCTACTTGGGGGGTTGCTACCTTATTTTGAACCTTAGCAGTTACGCTAGGATTTTTTTTTTACCTGTTTTGCTCGCCAAATAATCGACTATCTGTCCCAAAGTTCTCAACTCCGTCAAATCATTTGGATTGATACCCGATACTTCTGGGTAATCTTCGGTCATTGCACCAAATATCTCTACTCGCTTGATAGAATCTATTCCCAAATCTGCCTCCATGTCCATGCTCAATTCTAACATCTCGGCTGGATAGCCTGTCTTTTCGGAAATAACCGTT
>CALLVC010000348.1 GCA_938010785.1 uncultured Saprospiraceae bacterium | reverse complement strand
AGCTCCTTTTAGCCATTTTTGGCATCTAATCGTTACAGACAGAGCCAGAGCTACGCTCTTTTTTAGGAAATTAAGGGCATCGACCTGACCCCGTCTGTAGATTTGACGACATTTTTAGCACGTTTATAAGGAGCTGCCTGCCCGTATGGGTAGCTTCGGCACTTAAAAAGTACATCAGATTAAAGCCACACCCGCAAATTCAGCATCTAACCAACTGATAATCATCCATTAAATTAAAAAATAAATTTTCATAAAATTATTTAAACAAATCTAAAAAAGAATAGCCGTTTCCCTTTGTTAAGGAAAACGGCTATTCTTTTAAAGCAATTTTTTATTAAAAACCCTAGTTCTTCACCACCCTCTCTTGGTCCGCCATATACTGCATACCTGCCACATTCGTCAAATACTCATTCGGGTCCATCCCTGCACCTAGCACTTTAGAAGTATAAAAAATAAAGCTTTTTAAATCTTGCACTTCTTCTTCAGTAATCAAGCCTTTTAAAGCAGGCATTCCCTGACTTGCTAAAGCACCGTCCATAACTATGGCATTATAATTTTCAAAAACATCATCAGTAGAACGAGCTAGGTCAGGCGTTGAAGAGTGACCTGCGCCCAGCATTGGATGACAGCTAATACAAAAACGGGTAAAAACATTCCAGCCATTACCAATATGAGCGGGTGAAGCGTCATCTCTCATTGCCGTTAATGGTTGTTCGAAGGCAGGCATTTTTTCAGGATGTTCAGCCGCACCACCTAATTTAAAGGTATAAATCGTACCCGGATGAATTCGAGGAACATGCTTGTGCAATTTAGCTAAGTAACCACCCCATCCGACTAAAATAGAGATATATTGTTCACCGTCTACTAAATAAGTAATCGGAGAACCAACAATTCCTGAACGTAGGTCAATCTGCTTCAACACGTCTCCATTGTCCGCATCTCTAATCGTAAACATTCCAGTAGCATCTCCTTGCATTAATAAGCCCGTACTCGTACTTAATAAGCCACCATTATAAATCCCCACTTGGTCAATACCCCATTCTTCTTTTTGTGTTTTGGGATTCCATGCCACTAATCGACCACTCGTCGTATTAGGAATAGGTGCTTCGGGATTAGGGTCAAAGACGTTAGGCATGTACAATTTATTATTTAAAGATACATTGGCATTAAATCCTCCTCCTAAACCATCTGGGTTATTGGGCCCTGCAGTCTGCACAAAACCTTGAGATTCTTTGGCAGTTGGAATATAAACCAAACCTGTTTTATGATTGTAGGTCATTGGTGGCCAATTGTGTCCTCCATGTGTACTTGGTGCAATCCAATGTACCTGCCCATCTAAATAACGAGCACCTTCCGCTTCAATCGGTCTACCATTTTCATCCATACCCGTTGTCCAATTTTGGTAAACAAAATTATCCGCAGAAATAAACTGACCGTTGGTTCTATCAAGCACATAGAAATAGCCATTTTTGGGCGCTTGCATCAATACTTTCCGTTCTTTTCCTTCGATTTCCATGTCCGCTAAAATGATATGCTGCGTAGCGGTATAGTCCCAAGAATCGCCCGGTGTCGTTTGATAATGCCAAACATAAGAACCATCATCTGGATTTAAAGCCACAATACTCGACAAGTATAAATTATCTCCACCTCCAGGGCTTCTAAATTCTCTATTCCAATGTGCGCCATTTCCCACACCGATGTAAAAAAGATTTAGTTCAGGGTCATAAGCCATAGCATCCCAAACAGTACCACCACCGCCTTGCTTCCAATATTCGTCGCCGTTCCATGTCTTGGCCGCTTCTTCTAAATCTGGATGTTCATAAGGCTTGCTGGGGTCACCTGGAACGGTATAAAAGCGCCATTCTTGCTTGCCCGTAGCCGCATCGTAAGCCGTAACATATCCTCTTGCCCCCAATTCTGCCCCACCGTTTCCGATGATAACTTTACCCTTGGCAATTCTAGGTGCCCCTGTGATAGAATAAGTTTCATCAGGAGGAATGGTCAAGACTTCCCAATTCTTTTTACCCGTGGCGGCATCAATGGATAATAATTTTCCGTCTAAAGTTCCCATGAATAAATCTCCTTTGTAGATAGCTAAGCCTCTATTAGAAAATCCACAACACAAGTCCAAGTTGGAATCCGTGTCGTAATCGTGAGTAAATTGCCAAATTTCAGTCCCTGTTCGAGCATCATAAGCCCATACCTTATTAAAAGGGCCAGAGAAATACATGATTCCATCTACGACTAAAGGAGTAGCTTGCAACCCTCTTTTGGTACCCAATTCTTCTGCCCATGCTAGACCTATATCTTTGGCATTTTCTTTGGTGATTTGGTCTAAAGTAGAATATCTATCTTCTTGATAATTTCGTCCGTAGGACATCCAATCTCCTTGCCGAGCATCTGCACCAACAAGCGTTGCATCCGAAATATCGCCCGTAACTTTAGCGATATGCTCGGCACTTCCTTTAGCGATTGGTTCTTCTTGACAGTAAGTAAATAGAGCTACTAGACAAAGTAACCCCCAGAA
>CALLVC010000347.1 GCA_938010785.1 uncultured Saprospiraceae bacterium | reverse complement strand
AATACGATTTCGGCTCAAGAATTAAGAGATTTAGCACAAAAATATTTTACGACCGATGATATGTGGGAGGTGACAGCAGGGTAGGATTAGGTTTTAACAAAAAATTAGCATAACTCTCCCTTATACTTACTTGATTTTTTTTTGTTTTTTAAATACTTTTCTTGCGATGAACATTTACTACTCTATGTAAAAAGTTATTTTAAGTTTGTCTCGCTCGCTTCGCGAGCAGAATTATAAAAATTTAATACACACTGTATTTACTCGAACAAAATACAAATTAGACTAAAAAATTCGAGACATGAACAGAAAAATACTCTTATTATTTCTTTTTTTACCAATCTTTGGGTATGCTCAGATTTCGGATAAACAACAAGCCGAATTGGATGCCTTGAATACTTATCTGCAATTTACCAATGAAAGTACACACGGGTTATTAATCGTACATAGACTTTTAGAAACCTTTAATCAGAAGGTTAATAAATATGTAGATTTAGAAAGCAATCAACTGAATTTTTATAGTAATGCAGACCTTCCTGCTAATATTTTTGAAGACCCTGAACATTGGTTTTATGATGTTTCACCCAATACCTTATATGACCAAGCACTAGCGGGCGGGAAAGTGTTACCAACTGGAACTGCTGCCCAATTGCGCAAGGAAATGGGCAAAATGAAGACCTTGATAACAAGGGTAAATACCATTCGATTTGAATTGGACGATTTGACCAAAGAAGAAGATTTAAAAGAGAAAAAGAATCTAGCGAACATTTACAAAACCTTGGAAGAAATCGTCGTGATATACGATGATTTTAATAAAACTAAAAAGCGCTTAAAGAATACGATAAAAAAGCGATTTGGTGCTTTGAATATCGCCAATGACAATAAAGAATTGGGAAATATTATCGCCATTCATGAAAATATCAGGGCCTTTTTAGAAGGCGTACGGGCAGAAGACCAGAAGAACTTAGTAGCATTAGGACAACATTTAAAAAATAATTTAGCGACCGCTAAAAGTTTTACAGTCGATGACCGCAGCTATCAAAATGTATTACAGAAGGCAACAGCGTTTTCAAAAGTTGCTCAGAAATATTTAGATGGGGTGCCTTTTCCTTCGGAATATCAATTATATGGGAATACCTACTACTATTACAACGTTGAAATGGTTGCCAAATTTAATCGTTATGGTTCTGGGTTGGTCGCAGATTTGAATCAATGGATTACCGATAAAAAGCATCCTGCCTTACTCCAATTAGAAGAACCGCATTTCTTCAAGGTAATTTATCCAAAGCGGGAAGTACCAAAAGTAGAGACCGTAAGCACTATAAAACCTACTAAATTACCCGATAGATTAGATAATCGAGATGTGGTTATCAAGCAAAAGCAGATGGAGGTAGAAGGGGAAAGTATTACGATTGAAGTATATGACCACCAATTGGCGGATGGTGATATTATCTCTTTGAATTATAATGGACATTGGATTTTGGAAAACTTTCAATTACGTCGTAGAGCGAGAAAAATGACTTTACCACTCAAGCCTACTAATGATAACTATTTAATTTTACACGCTGTTAATTTGGGCAATAAACCACCAAATACAGCAACGCTTTCTTATATATATAAAGGAGAAAAGAAGCGAATAGTCATGGAATCAAATATGAATGAAAGTGAAATGATTCAGATTAATATCAAGGAATAGTTTTGTGATTAGTAATTAGTTGATTCGTGATTAGTTGGGCACAAAAAGCAGAGTAGATACTTTAAAAAACTTACCTTTGGGCCTTTTTATGTCAAGTATAAAATAGCCAGTAAATGAACCAGCAAGAACTAGCTGCCCTCTGCGAAACAACCATCCAAATTGTTAGGGAAACGGCCGATTTCCTACGCGCCGAATTAGGAAAAGTACAAGCTGTAGCCATAGAGACTAAAAGCTTAAATAGCTTAGTCAGCTACGTAGATAAGACCGCCGAAAAGCAGTTGGTAAGTAAACTAAGCGAAGCTTTACCCAATTCTACCTTTCTCACCGAAGAAGAAACCGTCGAACAAACCAAGGGCGAATACCAATGGATTATTGACCCTTTAGATGGAACCACTAATTTCCTCCATCAAGTACCAATGTTTGCAGTTAGTGTGGCTTTACAACACCACGACGAGACGGTATTGGGCGTTGTTTATGAAGTGAACCGTTCCGAATGTTTTGCAGCTTGGAAGGGCGGTGGCGCTTTTCTGAATGGTCAACCCATAAGTGTAAGTAAAACAAAGACCTTAGGCGAATCTTTACTAGCAACAGGTTTCCCTTACTATGATTTTAAATGGATAGACCCTTATCTAGCAGCCTTCCGACATTTTATTCAAAACACTCGTGGCGTGCGAAGATGTGGAGCGGCAGCTGTAGATTTAGCTTATGTCGCTTGTGGTCGGTTTGATGGGTTTTATGAATATAGTTTAAGTGCATGGGACATGGCGGCAGGGGTGATTTTGATTCAAGAGGCAGGTGGACAAGTCTCCGATTTTTTTGGTGGAAATAATTATTTGTTTGGTAAGCATATTATAGTAGGCAATCCTGATATTTTTAGGGAGATAAGTGAGGTGGT
>CALLVC010000346.1 GCA_938010785.1 uncultured Saprospiraceae bacterium | reverse complement strand
TGGTCGTCATTATTATTATTTATTTTTATTTTGCGGTTTAAATCTAAAGGCTAAAGATAGTTATTTACTTTTTTATATGAAAATACTTCAATTATGTAGAAAGTTTCCTTATCCATTGAAAGATGGAGAATCCATTGCGGTGACCTCCTTAGCAAAGGCTTATAGAGAATTAGGTGCTACTTTGACTTTACTGTCTTTTAATACGATTAAACATTTTTGTGAAATAGATAAACTACCTGCCTCTTTTAATCACTACGAAGCTATTTATACCGTTTATTTAGATAATTATCCAGAACCCAAGGGAGCATTCTTAAATCTTTTTTCAAAAAAATCCTATCATATTTCAAGATTCACAACGACCGAATTTACCCAAGAATTAACTAAGGTCTTGAAAAGCGATACTTTTGATATCGTACAATTAGAGAGTGTTTATTTCGCGCCCTATTTATCATTAATTAGGAAATTATCAACGGCTAAGGTAGTAATGCGAGCACATAATGTAGAATTTGAAATCTGGGAAAGAGTGGCTCAAAACACCACTTTTTTACCCAAGAAATGGTATTTAAATTATCTCGTTAAAAAATTGAAACGGTATGAAATCGCACAGTTAGCTAATTATGATTTATTACTGGCGATGACCGCTAAAGACTTGGGTTATTTTCAAAAATTAGGGTATCAAAATGATAGCTTAATTACACCAATAGGTTTGCAATTAGCTGATTACGAATCATTTGAGGTGAGTCCTCAAAAGCCAGCTTTATCTTTCATTGGTTCTTTGGATTGGGTACCCAATCAAGAAGGGCTCTCTTGGTTTTTAGAAGAAGTTTGGCTAAATTTACGTAATCGATTTCCCAATTTAGAAATACATATTGCTGGCAGGAATACACCAGATTGGATTTTTAAAAAAGCAGGAAATGGGATAGTCGTGCATGGAGAAGTGCCGAGTGCGAGTGAATTTCTCTTAAACTATCCTATTTCGATTGTACCGCTATTTTCAGGTAGTGGCATGCGCGTGAAGATATTAGAAAATATGGCTTTGGCGCGAGTAGTGATTACCACCCAATTAGGTTTGGAAGGCATTCCCGCAAAAGATGAAAAAGAAGTATTGATAGCAAATACGAAAGCGGACTTTATAGAAAAAGTGGAGTGGACTATTCAAAACGAGCCAAAAATGCTATCCATGATGACTGCTGCTAGAAAATTTATTGAAAATAATTACGATAATAAAGTGATTGCCAGCACCGTTTTAGATAAGTTTAAAACGATATAATTTTTACATCATTTCACTAAGATATAGTATCCTTTAGGCATCTATATTTTTGAATATTTTTATAATGAATTTACCAAGTATTATTTGCTACGGAGAGGTATTATGGGATTTATTACCAACGGGAAAAATCCCCGGAGGAGCACCGATGAATGTTGCTTTTCATTTAAACAATTTTGGAGTAAGCACCCAAATGATTAGCAGGGTTGGAGATGACCAAAACGGTAAAGAATTGGTCGAATTTTTAAAGGAAAAAGCTGTTGATACCTATTTGATTCAAAAAGATGCCTTTTATCCTACAGGCATAGTAAATGTCGAGCTAGATGAGAACGGTTCTCCATCCTATAAAATTGTCAAACCTGTAGCATGGGACTATATAAATCTGGACCTAACTAATGTAAATGCATTAAAGAAAGCGAAAGCTATTGTTTTTGGGAGTCTTGCAGCTAGAAATAACCGCTCCAAAGAGACCCTTTTTAGCCTTTTAGAATCGGCTAAGCTAAAAGTTTTTGATGTAAATCTAAGGGCCCCATTTTATAGCAAAGAGTTAATTGAAGCATTGCTTTTTCAAGCCGATATTGTTAAAATGAATGATGAAGAATTGGACCTAATTGGGGGATGGTTTTTTGAAGATATTCCGACTTACACCTTAGCACAAAAAATAAAAACTCACTTCTCGATTGAGATTTTAATAGTTACTCAAGGAAGCAAAGGAGCTTTTGCGGTAAATAGCAAAAACGAAATAAAATCAATCAAAGCAAAAAAAGTAACAGTTGTAGACACTATAGGCAGCGGAGACTCTTTTTTAGCGGGTTTTTTATATAAATATTTAAAACTAGAACCGATTTTTGCATGTCTAGATTTTGCTGCAAGGACTGGGGCTTTAGTGGCTACAAAAAGAGGCGGAACACCAAAGATAACTAAGGACATGATAATTGCTATGTCTTAAAGTAATCGAAGCTAAGTAACGGTCAAATAATAACTTCCGCATTTAGTTTATGTTCTTTTGCCCTAATACTGCGTTAAAAAGCCTCGCCATAGCAAGCTATGTCTACGTTTTTTGCCTTGTCTTATAACAAAATAACTATTTCTAAATGACGGACTTATTTTTCGGCCGTTACTAAAATCAAAAGAGAAAAAATTGCCTCTTTTATGGTTTATTTTCATTTAAAATGATTTAGGGAAAAGCAATAAAATAATAATCGAGATTATCATAAAAATGACGACAAAACGTTTCTTTAGAAAATCCATCTCTTTTATCAATCCAAGCTTTCATTGTTGAAAGATTCAATCCACAATGCGCTACTAATAATTCGAATATCATTTCTGGAGTCGTTCCATAAACATCTGCGGCGCCTAATCCATGTTCAAAAATAATATGCGGTTGATTTCTTGTAATCGTCTTTTGAGCTCCCTTTAATACTTGATACTCTCCTCCTTCTACATCTATTTTTATAAAATCAATTTTAGTAGTTGGGGCAATTAGATTATCCAATAAATCAGTTTGCACGGTAATGGAGGTGTCTTTTTCATTAGGCTTATCATAATTTCTTTTTTGTAAACCACTATAAGCAGGATTGGAAATTACATAATTGAAAGTACTTTCCCCTTTTTTATCAGACAAAGCAGTATTAAAAATTTGACAACGCTTTCCGTAAGTTTTTTCAAGATTTTGATAAAAATCGGGTAAGGGTTCAAAACCTAAATGAGTTATATTTGGTGCTTTTTCTAAAAACATATCCAAAAATTCACCTTCGTGGCAACCCACATCGATACAACAAGAAGTAGAATTGACCACTTTATCAATAATTTTTTTTGCTTGAATATCGTAAGCATGGTTTTTTGTAAGGGGAAAGGGTAGTTTTTTAAGCCACTTTTTGAGCATAAATAAAATTTGAAGATTTTTTTGCAAAATTAACCTTATAAATCCATTTTTTATGAGCAATTTTGTCTTTCTTTTTGTTAGGAAGTAGGAAAGAAGCCTAATTGCAATTATTTTGCACAAACTAATACAATAAAACTAAGTTATGACCGCATCAAAAAACGGTGTCGAAATCAAGTTAAATACTATCGAAGAAGCGATTGCTGATATTAAGGCAGGAAAGGTAATCATTGTGGTAGATGATGAAGACCGTGAAAACGAAGGAGATTTCATTTGTGCTGCCGAAGTTGTCACCTCCGAGATAATCAACTTTATGGCAACGCATGGAAGAGGATTGATATGTACACCGATTGAGGAAAAACGTGCGGAAGAATTGGACTTGAATATGATGGTCAGTAGTAATACGGCTTTGCATGAAACGGCTTTTACTGTTTCTATTGATTTAATTGGTCAAGGATGTAGCACTGGAATTTCAGCCTATGACCGCTCAACTGGTATTAGAGCAATCGTAGATAAAAATACTAAAGCTTCGGATTATGCCAGACCCGGTCATATATTTCCACTTAGAGCTAAACCTGGCGGTGTGTTAAGAAGAGTAGGACATACTGAGGCTGCGGTTGATTTGGCAAGACTAGCAGGTTTTTATCCTGCTGGAGTATTGGTTGAAATTTTGAATGAAGACGGAACAATGGCAAGGCTGCCGCAATTGATGCAAATAGCCAAAAAGCATGATTTAAAAATTGTTTCAATAGATGATTTAGTGGCTTATAGACTTCGTAGTGAAGCATTAATTGAATTAAAATCTTCAGTAAAAATTGATTCAAAGTATGGAGAGCTGGAGATTTTGGCTTATGAGCAAAAAACGACAGGCGATGTTCATATTGCTATCAAAAAGGGAGAGTTTGACGAAAATACACCAACTTTAGTCAGAGTACATTCAGTAGATAGGACAGCAGAGATTTTTAAAATTATGCTAGATAAGAAGGAATCTTCTTTATCCAAAGCCCTTGCAAAAATCGCTACAGAAGAAGCTGGCTTACTTGTTTTGATGCAACACCATGAAAAAGAATCAGATGTCTTATCTCTTTTAGAAGTCTTAAGAAATCCAAATAAAGGGAATAATAAAAGGACAACCAATTATTTGAGAGATTATGGTACAGGTGCCCAAATCATTCGTTCTCAAGGCATTCGAAAAATAAAACTGATTACCAATAACCCAAGCAGAAAGGTAGGATTGATTGGATATGGATTAGAAGTAGTCGATAATGTAGAATTATAGTTGATTAGATGTTAGTAGTTAGTTGTCAGTGGTCAATCATTAACCACTCACCACTACTTAAGCGGGTCTGCGCTAAAATTAACGTCTCCGATTTTTACCCCAATAATATTTAAATTTACTTCTGATTGAAGGTCATTTAAGGTTAGAATATTGAAAAGATTTCCTTGTGGTGACACAAAACCCCACGATGGAGCACTCGGAAAGGAAGCGTTGATGCCTAGAATTAATTTTTGCAATTCTATTATATCAAAGGTGGTAACTGAGCCTGAGATATTGGTGTCAGCCGCTACACTTTTAAATACGCTATCAAAAGGGGCTAAGCCCAAAATATGTCTTCTTATTTGTACAATATCAAAGGTAGTCACGCCATTCAATACATCCCCAGTTTTATTAAAAGTTAATTGATAATCCGAAGTTCTTGGAAGTTGTAGTATAAATTGACCACTATCATCTGTAACGGCTACTACGACGGAATCCGTTCCTGCTATTACAACGGAAGCGCCGCCAATACCTTCTCCTTCTGGGGTTTGTAACAAAACATTAAAGTTGGCTAAGTTGCCAAATGGATCTAAACCTTCCAAAGTCATTTGACCAGAATTGATAGGGTCTAACCAATCACTCAGTCGATTTGTAGACGCATCTCCATCCCAAGAAGTAGCAAATCTTCCGTAATATAAATTATTGATGGCACAATTTGTAAGGTTGACATTGCCACCATGCAATTGTCCATATAATAACCCATCTGTTCCATATAATGGGGCACCAGAAGCGCCGACTTGAGAAAATCCTTCATCAAAAGTTATTTCAAAATGAGAGTTGGGCGTTGAAGTATAAGCTTCCCAATTGATATTTCTATTGTGTATGGTTGCTGTATTTTGGTTGTCTACGGTTATTTTTTTTATGTCTCCACAAGGATGATGAATCATCGCACTGTTTTGAGGAAGGGCATCTACCGCTCTATTCCAACCAGCATAATAAGGACTGAAAGAAGAGGGGATAGGAGAAGCAATTCGCAATAAAAGAAAATCTGGGTCTTGGTCGGCAGCTACCATTTCTGCGCCGACTAAAGTTCTAGCAGAAGGTTCTTGAGCTGGATTGTCGCAAGTTAAGGCCTCATATCCAAAATTGAATTGCCATTGGTCATAAAGCGGAGTAAAACCATCCACAATACAATGAAAAGCAGTCAATAAATAAGGCGTTTGGTCTTGAGCTGTATTATTGATTAATGAGCCAGAACAAAACCCAGCAAAAATATCATTGCCATCTTGTAACACAAGCATAATTCGTACAACACCCCGCTTAAAATCCTGATAATCATCCCCTTGTTCACAATTAATATTAATATGACAATCTTCAGAAGCACCAAACCCAAATTCTCCACTACTGCGACCAGTCGCTAATTTCTGCAATACTTTATTGATGCTTATTCTGGCAGGAACTGTTACATGACGAGGTTCATGATATTCAAGATAAACACTTTCACCATAAGTGGTAGCAGTACTAAATTTACCACTTTTTTTATTATTCTGGTTGGTAAAAGCTCCTAGAATTTGTTGTTCATTTTCAGTATATAAAAAGAATTTAGCATCTGGTGGAAGAAAGAAGTCATCATACAATAAGGTTAAATGTTCAGTTCCAGAAGCGGTAATTTTTAGTCGCCAGATTCTACTTCCATCTTCCATCAGTGTCCACGCTCCATTTTGTTGGAGATTAATTTTTGTGTCTACAGCTGCGCTTTCAAAAGCAAAATTGGGATGGACCGATTTTATTCGTTCAAACTTAGTGGAATTATATACAGGAATGTTGATTTCAGGAATTTGGTCAGCTGTGTGCAATTCTAAAAAAGATTCCGTCAAACTCATTGGCGTACCTTTTTGGCTTATTTGACCATAACTTAATTGACTAAATAAAAATCCTGCTATTAGAAGAAGTATCTTTTTTAAATGCATAGTTAATATTAAAATCCAAACGAATTATAAGAGCTATTCAAAAAAATGTCTATTGTCTGATAGACAATTAGTTATAAAATATGATGTGAAAAGGTAAAGAAGAGGGATGTCTTAAGTTTGATTAGATGGGATAAGTTTACGAAAGAAACCTTGGAAAGTTTAATATTTAATGGAGATATATGATAAATATTTTATTACTGTCAAGAAATAACAATAAAAGGCAGCTCGCAAAGAGAACTGCCTTTCATAGTAGGAATCAAAATGTATTTATAATCAATAAAATTACTTTAAAGTAATCGGTAGTTTTGCCATTAAATCATCCCATGCAACAACTAAATCAATAGCATTGTCACCATTCTTTTCTAATAAAATGGTCATTGCTTCCACCGTTGAAGGAGTTTTCATAGTCTTTGCATTTACAGTCACTACATTGTCTTTATCATCATGGTTTGGATGTCCCCAAGATTGAACATTTGTATGTAGGATAAAATCCCAACTGCCATCATTGATTTTAGCAAATAAACCATATTTTCCTTTTTTAATAGTCTTACCACCGATAGTAACATCTTGAAAGAAGGTTACTTCTGTTGTTTCGTTAGCACCAACTCTCCACATGTCACCAGCTTTTTTCATGTCACCCCATACATCTCTACCGTTCTTTTGAGGACGACTGTACACCACTCTTACTTGTGCTTCCTCTACAGGTTTTCTAAAGTTTTGGAATCTAGAATTTACAGGATACTGTACTAAATCCATTGGACTTTTGTCAGCACTAGCTAACATGGCAGGATTTAAGTTAATAGGCATTGTTGCTCTAGTATTTTCCCATTCAAAAATCATATTTACATTTCCAGCATCAACCTTTTGGAAGCCAATTGTAAATTCTTCCCTAGCAGGCACAGAACTTACAGCAGCAGTAGCTGAAGCAATTATTTTTGAAGGGTCTAAATCAGATGTACCTGCGACAAATCTTTCAGTAGAGATTCTGATAATCCACTGATTTTGGTACACATCCGCATTCATCATGTAAGTACCTGCACTAATGACAGTTCCTCCTATTTCTACTGGTGTAAAAAAAGTTACCTCAGTAGCTTCGTTTGCACCAAGTCTCCATGTTTGACCATAAGGAACTAATCCTCCGAAAATTGCTCTTCCTTTCATATTAGGACGACAGTATAAAACTTTAATTTGTTGAGTTCCATCTGGGTCGTTTTCACTTAAATAATTTTTAAAAGCGGCACGTCTAGGGTAGTGTGCTGCATCCATTGGACTTGGGTCCAATTTCGGAAATTTTAATTCTTGTGCAGAAATATCTGCCACCATAAAAATTGCTAAAGAAAGCAAAATAATCGTTTGCTTTAATCTCATAACGGTTAGGTTTATAAAAGACTTGTTTTAAAAAGAAATAGAATGAAATCCTTCAAACCAAGTCAAAGTTGAAAAAATTTCCGCAAATATAGTATAAGTTGATAAACGATTTCCTTAATTGAGGATTAATATTTGTTATACAATTTAACAAGTTCTATTTTTTAACCTAACTGTCTTTCTCTTTCCAGATAGGTGTTCCATTATTCGACTTCAAAATCTGCTAATAAATCGTGCACCATCCATTTTTGTTTGTAGTGCTGGCTAGTTTTGATTTGCATGAGTTTTTGATTTAAAAGAGGATGAATTTAATTACTTTGTAGCGTAAAGGTAAGAGAAAAATAACAGCATTCATTTCTTTCAGAAAAAAATGAAAGCACATGTGACTTTTCTTATATTATTTGTCTAAATATCAAAGGTTAAATACAGAGAGCAGTTTTCCATATCACGGAATTATTTTGGGGACTGCTTTCTTTTTGGGACCTAATTTTTTTCGTCTAAAGTATAGAACTGGGTATTTGCTTAATAAAAGACAAATTAGACCAATGGATTATTAATATTTTGTAATAGTTTTATGCCCGTTAAATATTTTTTATATTTACACTAATCATGTTCAATTACTATCCTATCACTTATTGAACCATTAAATTTTAGAATAGTCATGAAGAAAACGCTACACTTATTATTACCATTTTTTCTAATGGTAAGTTCAATCTCTTTATTTGGAAATGAAATCACGGTAGCAGAAGCGGAACGCTTAGTTCCAACAGTTATCAAAAGAAATGCTGGCCCTGCATTGAAAAATGCTAGAAACCTAAGGGTTACTGAAAGATTTACCAAAAAGGCAGATGGTCAAGCTAACTTCCACATTTTTAATTTATCCCCTACTGGTTTTGTAATTATAGCAGGTGACGATAGATATAATGCTGTTTTAGCTTTCTCGGATGAAAGTAATATCGACCTTACAAACAAAGAAGAGTATGTTGGTTTATACGGAACACTTTCTAGCCACGAAGCTCGAATTCAATACATTAGAGCTAATCAATTATCCCCTACACGGGCAATTCAAGATGAATGGACAACGCTTCGTTCAAGAAATACGACAACTTCTAGGCAAGCTGTAGTTGTTGCTCCTTTGACCACCACTAAATGGAATCAAGGAACTTATTACAATGCAGAATGCCCTGCCAATGCAGAGACCGCAGAATCAGGACCAGATGGTCGAACTTATTGTGGCTGTGTACCAGTAGCCATGGCACAATTAATTAAATACCATAATTCCCCCGTCACAGGTAACGGTAGCAACAGTTATGTTGACCCAATTTATGGTGAGCAAACAGCCGATTTTTGTAGTACCGATTATAACTGGGCAAATATGCCCGACGAATTATTTGGACCAAATTCAGATGTGGCGGAGCTAATTTACCAGATGGGTGTTTCTACCTATACTTTTTACAGCACAGATTACACGGAAACTTATGTAAGCTATATTCGAAATGCATTTGTCAATAATTTTGGTTTCGACCAATCTGCCAATTGGTTTTATGATGCCAATGGAGATTTTAGTTGGGTAGCTAGAAATGATTTAGACCGAGGCAGACCCTTATTACTTTCAGGTGTAAGTGTTTTTGGTGGGGCTCATACATGGGTAGCAGATGGCTACGGATATTTTAATGCTCCTGGAGGAGACGGAGAGGCAGAATATTTCCATTTTAATTGGGGATGGGGTGGAGACAATAATGGTTGGTTTTTGGATACAGGTGAATCTTGGTTCCCTAGAGGCGACCAAACTAATAATGTAGAAATCACTTATTATTTTGATAGATACGTCGTTCAAAATTTATTTCCTGCATCTGAAGGTTGTCAATCACCAGATAATATTTACACATCAGGAATAGAGAATGACTACGTATATTTAAATGTAAATTATCCTTCAGGGGAACAAGATATTTCCTTTAGATATCGAAAGATAGGAACAACCGAATGGACAGATACAGAAGCCACTTCTAATTTTTATCATTTAGCTACAGGTCTTGACAGAGCATCTGAATATGAATTTCAAGCCAGAAGAAAGTGTTGTCCAACTGATTGGTCACCTTATTCAGATTCTCAAACCTTCTCTACGGCAGGATTTGTACCCTGTGTGCCTTTAGCAGCATCTGGTATTACTGCTGATGTCCTAAGTGACAACACCGCTTATCTTTATACTGTACAGCCATTTGGTGCGGTTGATAATCTTTTCAGATATCGCCCTGCTGGAACGACTGAATGGACTAATTCTGAAGAAGGAGATACTCACTTTAGATATGTCAGCGGACTAGCAGCGGGAACAGAATATGAGGTTCAGGTAAGCCAATTGTGCAGTAATGGAGACTTTAGTCAATTTTCTGATTCTTTTATCTTTACTACAACAGGAGTAGCGATGGGTGGAGATACAGGCGACGGTGGTGACAATGGGGATGCTGGCGACACAGGCGATGGTGGCGACACAGGCGAAACATCAAATGATTGTGCTGCTGCTGATGGTCAAGCTATGACTACCAGTAGTACTACGGATACCTATTCTTATATATATACACCTCAACCTCATGGAGCGGTTAATAATCAATTCCGTTACCGAGCGATAGGTGCAAGTGACTGGTTGTTTACGGATATTTCAACTTCTTATTACCGATTTTTAGGGGATTTATCTCCTGGTACTACTTATGAATTTGCGAATAGACAAGAATGTAGTGCAGGTGTTTGGTCAGGTTATTCTTCTACTCAAAAATTCACAACAACAGGAGAAGCAGCCGATGGAGGCAATGGAGATGATGGAAATACAAATAACGGTAGTGATGATACCAATGATGGAAATTCAGATAATGGAGGTGATAATACAAACAACGGAAATTCAGAAAGTGGAGATTGTGACCCCGTTGATGTATCTGGCATGTTTACAAGTAGTGTTGGACCTGCAAATGCCTATATTTATACGCCACAACCATTAGGTGCTGTTCGAAACCAATTCCGTTTCCGACCAGTAGGATACACGGAATGGGCGTTTACGGATGTTAGCACGACTTACTATCGTTACTTAAGCAATCTATCAGCTGGAACACAATATGAATTTCAAACACAGCATGAGTGTTCTGCGGACAATTGGTCATCATATACGGAATCTGTATATTTCACAACAACTGGTGGTAGTACTAATAGTAGTCGGGCATTGCCTAACCTACCAAGACCTTTGTCATTAGCTGATTTGGCAAATATTAATCCAACAGCTTACGGTGAACAAACGAATTCTTCAATAACTGTATTCCCAAATCCTGCTTATTACCATTTATTCATAGATTCGAATAATTCGTTTGAAAAAGGAGATAGATTAAGAGTAATTGATAGAATCGGTAGAATTATCCAAGACATAACGTTGAGTGAAGGAAACCAGCAGGTTAAATTAAGGGTAGGGGAGTTAGATGCTGGAATCTATATGATTCAAATACAAAGAGGTAGTTCTGTTCAAGTGAAGAAATTTATTAAACAATAATTTTCAATAGGTTTAAATAAAAAAAGCTTCCATAACTGGTTTGTTATGGAAGCTTTTTTTATTAAGGAAGTTAGAAAAATCAATTCATAACTACATTGTAAACTCCTCATCCGCAGAAGGCCCATAAGACCAGGGAACAGGTATATCTAATAATCTTAAGTAGACTCCCAATTGCGCTCTATGATGAACCAAATGATTCATGCAAAAAGTTCTTATAACTTGTTTTTTAGGGAGGGTGAAATAAATCGTTTCGCCATACCGCATCGACCAATCTTTTTCAAAAACATCATCGTCTGCACTTTTTAAGTCGCTCAATGCTTTTTCCAGTAATTTATCAAAATAGGCTAATAAATCGGTAGTAGATGTAATGCTTTTTGGTTCAAAACCAATAAAATCTAATTCCGAATGATTAATCACTTCACTCCACCAAGCAATAATTTCTGCCACATGAATAGCCAATCGACCTAGTTTTTCAGATTTTTCATGCGGCTGATAATCGTGCTTATCAAATGATACTCTTTCTAAGTGTTTTCTTGTGGTTGCTGCTTCTTGTTGTAGCTCCTTCCAAAATTCTTCGCCTATATTCATTATTTAAATTTTTATCTTTTCCTATTCTCTAACCGCACTTCTGACCTCTTGACTATCAATCTATTAAAAGTAATTTTGCCAAATTTGCGCAGAAAATAACTTGTAAGAGCATTAAAATCCTATTTAATTAGCCCTTCCATCAACCATTCCGCTAAAAGCTGCCGATTGGTAGCTAATAAGAACCGCTGTTGATCTCGCTTATTAGATATATTGCCAAGTTCTACATAAACAGAAGTACATTTTGGTTCTCGCAACATGTGCAAGTCCCTAGGAGTAACTGTACCGCTATATCCTCTATTCTTTTGGTATTTTTTATACTTCTTAGCAAAGGTTTTTTTAATATTATTGGCAATTCTTTTTCCAGAGTCACTTCCCGGATAATGATAGAAGAATACATCCGTTTGAGCACTTTTACTTCTTGAATCCACATGGATGGCAATCAATCTTTGGTCCTTTATCCCTACCGCTAAATTTTTATCTACTAATTCATTAACTACATCAGACCGTTGAAATAAACGACCTTTTTGACTGGTGGATACTTTATAGTTTCCCCATATTATCTCATCTTGGTCCACCCCTAAATATTTACCATCTCTTATTCCATCATTCGGGTCACGTGTAATTAAATAGGCCGTTCCAGCTCGCTTAACGATTTCTCTTGCCAACCGAATAGCCACATCATAAGCATATTCATCCTCGCATAATTGATGTTTTCCTACTTTTCCTACGGCACCTGGGTCAATGCCTCCATGCCCTCCGACGATGTAATAAACCTTTCCTTCTAAAGATTTATTTAATAAAGGTACTTTTTCATGTTTTTTACCAAAAATTGGAAAAGTACGCAGCTTGATAGATTCAGGTTTTTCAACGGTAGCAGATTTCGTTTCTTCTGAGCAATACATTTCATGATAAGGAACCCAAAGCTGACTATCATCAATATA
>CALLVC010000345.1 GCA_938010785.1 uncultured Saprospiraceae bacterium | reverse complement strand
ATGATATGTTGAGGGTGTGAGTATTTTTTGGCTATTGTTCTAAAAAAATCATTGGATAGCACCGCTATGGAATTATTTTTATAGGACGATAGACGGAAAATAATCCAGCCTAACTTATCATAATTAGCTTGACTTACTACTAAGTAGGTGGACAGAAATAATCTCCCTTTTTGACTGAGACTATTTTTTCATCAGATGAGGCAAAAAATACAGCTATAGCGAGTATTTTTAACGAAATATGATGGAAAAGAAACCATCACAAAATGTGTATGTAATTTTCTGTCCACCTACTTATAACTAAAAGGACTGCAAAAATACACTAGGAAAGCTTAAAAAGCAAAAGGAATAATTCTTAGCAGGAAAAGAGATGGAGGTAGAAACTTCAGGTTGTTTGGTCTAGAGAAGAATTAGTTCACATTCATTTTCTCTTAATACGCCATTATTAAAATTTATCGCATCTATTACTATGAAAATCTGGTAGTTTTTCGACAAATTGAAAAGGGTTATCATTACTGATAACCCTTATTTATTTTGTTTTACTAAGACTAATCTAGTCCCGTTAGCTTTCTTTTTACTTTTAATAACCTTCTTACGTCTTTTAACTCCACCAAAAATGGGTCATATTCATGATAATTATCAGAAATTAATCTCAAATGAGTCCACCGCCCAAACTTATCAAAACATTTCTGCACTCTTTTGACCCATACCGATTGGTTTGTTACCACTGCGTAAATCTGGTTGTCCTTCATATCCTTCACCGTCTCGATAGGATTACAAATAACCATATCTCCAGTTTTTATGGTCGGTGCCATACTATTTCCATTGATATTAAAAGCCACTAAATCTCCAAGCAAACCAGGTATTTGGAAACGGTCTGTATCTTCTAATAAATCTACACCAACCGTATTACTTGAAAAAGCCTCTACATTGGTAAATAATATATTTGGGTTGAAATCTATTCCTAATGCCATAGCCAATCTATCTTCTTTTGGCAATCCTCCATTAAAAGGTTTTCCTTGCCCTTGAAACATATATGCTTCATTCACCTTATAGGCAGAACACAATAGTTTTGCCTGCTCATAAGTGATTTTACGTTTGTCTTGTAGATACAAGTCAATGATATGGCCTTTAGTTCCCAAATTTTGAGCAAAAACTGTTTTACTCTTTTTTCGGTCACTTTTGACAATAACACCTCTATCTACAAGCTCGTCAAAAATGAACTTGAAACGTCCATTTAATGCTTGTCGATTAACGTGATGCATAATAGTAAAATAATCTTTTTGCTACTTACTCTGGCGAGTAAAGTTAGACCTGCCCGCTACGCAGTCAGGCGGGTTTGGAATTTAGGGTAAGTAACGAGTAAAAAATAACTAATGGATTTGGAGTTAGAGATTTTGCACCACTTATTATTTACTCATTACTAAGTCATTCAATATTTTAATAGAGACTGTTTCAAGAGATAGGAACAGTCTCTATTAAATTTATATTGAACTAATTTTTCGAATAACCTTATATAATCTAGTATAAGAATTTATTTCTTCAACGAAAGGGTCATATTCTAAATAGTTAGCTGAAATTAATTTCAACTTTGCAATTCTCCCCTTCTGGTCGTGAATTAATTTCACATATTTTATCCAAAGTGTTCCATTACTTTTAACTGCATACATCTCATTTTCTTTCACTTCTTTTAAGCTTGAAATTTCTCGACAAATTACTAAATCACCATCCTGAATTACTGGCTCCATTGAATTACCATCAATTGGAAAAGCGACCAAACCTCCACCTGCAACACCTGGTATTGCAAAATACTCGTTATCCTCACTCGCAAAACTTCCAGCCTCCACAGCGGTACCTGCAAATGCACTTACTGAAGTATAAAGTATATTGCCGATACTTTTATTCGTCTCCATATCGGCATTACTCTTTGGCAAATCAAAACCAAAAGGAGTACCTATACCATCTAGCAAATAATTTTCATTAACTCCATAAACCTTACATAAAGTTTTGGCATGCCGATAATCAATTACTCTTTTATCATCTTGATTTAAAAATGCTCTTACGATATGCCCATAAGCTCGATTACCTAAAATCTTGTGCGCAAAATCCCCCATTCCTTTACCTCCACGATCATTTAAAACAATGTCGCCTCGCTCCTCTAATAATTTAAATACATTGATAAAACGGTTGTTGAGTTGTATTCTGTCTTCTCTAATCATTTGTCTGTTCTTTTTTATAATAAAAACCTTTTAAATCAATTTTGGATATGTTCTCCAATCAATTGAAATAAAGATGAGATTGAAATATGACGCAATATAACACAAATAATTTAACTAAACAAATGTTTTTAATTTTTTTGTTTGTAAATATAATTTATTTTAATCGTTGACCTCTCCTTACTTAATAAGCTATAAACTAAGTGCTTAAATAAATTAAAATAAAAAATATATAACAACAATTGTATTTTTTACTCTATTTCACGTTCTCTATACTTGAACATTCAATCCTTGAAACAATTACTTCTTTTAAATAGTAAAACAAAAACACTCTGTATGACTTTTTTCTTAGTTGAGCAGAGTCATTTTTCTTTACCTTATTAACTATGATGAAAAAATTTGGTCCTATATCTCGCTGATCATTAGGTAACCAACTTATTTTATGGTAATTAATTTAATATTTCTATATGAAAGGGATTATTCTCGCAGGTGGACTTGGAACTAGACTTTATCCATTAACAATGGCCGTTAGTAAACAAATGATGCCTGTATATGATAAACCAATGATTTACTATCCTTTATCCACTCTCTTGTCTGCTGGCATTAAGGATATTATGATTATTTCAACACCTCAAGATTTACCTAATTTTTGGAAATTGCTTGGTGATGGCAGTCAAATAGGTTGTAATTTTTCATATCAAGAACAGGCTATTCCTAATGGTTTGGCCCAAGCATTCGTATTAGGAGAACATTTCATAGGAAATGATAGTGTCGCTTTGATTTTGGGGGATAATATTTTCTATGGGAATGGCTTGCAAAAAACTTTGCAAAATAGTGTAGACCCTGATGGTGGTGTTGTTTTTGCCTATCAAGTTGCTGACCCAGAAAGATATGGTGTTGTTGAGTTTGATAAGGAATTCAAAGCAATTACTATTGAAGAAAAACCAGCAAAACCTAAATCAAATTATGCAGTACCTGGACTCTATTTTTATGATAATACGGTAGTAGATATCGCTAAAAATCTGAAGCCTAGTGCTCGGGGCGAATATGAAATCACAGATGTCAACAAACAATATTTAAAAGATGGGAAATTAAAAGTTGGTGTCTTTGATAGAGGCATTGCTTGGTTAGATACGGGTACGCACACTTCTCTTATGCAAGCTGGTCAATTTATCCAAGTAATTGAGGAAAGACAAGGTCTTAAAATTGGTTGTATTGAAGAAATTGCCCACCAAATGGGTTTCATTGGTGACGCCGAACTAGAAGTACAAGCTAACCGATTCATTAAAAGTGGTTATGGCCAATATCTAATGAATTTACTTAAAAAATAATACTCAGTAGAAACGAAAATAAGCTAATATTTAGATGCATAAAAGGTGGTAGTCAATTGATTATCACCTTTTTCTCTTTTATTTTTCTTCCTCCACTAAGGCATTTCTATTTTTTCAATTATCTTACCCGCTAATTATATTTCATTTCTTAGGCTATGACTAAAAAATAACTTTCGCATTTGAAAACGCGGAATTTATTTTTTGTCGTCTCTTAAATCAATTCAACATGATTTTTCCAATCGGAGACCAACAAGTTCGCGGAGGTAGTAAACCAATTTTCAGTTATCTTTTTATTGCGATTAATGTACTCGTTTTTTTTTATGAAGCCTCTCTTTCTCCCGATGGCTTAAATCAATTTATCCTTGAATTTGGGTCTATCCCACAAGAAACAATGGCTGGTGAGGATTATTTCACCCTATTTACTAGTATGTTTTTACATGGTGGATGGATGCACCTTATTGGTAATATGCTTTTCTTATATGTCTTCGCAGATAATATTGAACAAATTATTGGCAATTTCAACTTCTTTATTTTCTATATAGCCGGTGGATTAGCCGCTCATGCTGCTCATATCTTTTTTAATATAGATAGTGTTATCCCAACTGTTGGAGCAAGTGGAGCTATTTCTGCAGTTTTAGGCGCTTATTTAATCATGTTTCCAACCTCAAAGATTAAGATTCTCGTCATCTTCCTTTTCAGGTCGTTTCATATTCCAGCCCTACTTTTTCTTGGCTTTTGGATTGTCCAACAACTAATGAGTGGTTTCGCTTCTATTGGACCAGAAACAGCTGACTCTGGTGGTGTGGCTTGGTGGGCACATATTGGTGGATTTGCTTTTGGTATAATTGCAGGATTCTATTACAGAAGTATTCAACGAGAAGAATTGGAAAGATTTAAAGAGGGCGGAATTATTGGGTTAGGATTTACTGGTAGAGTAGACCCCATATCATAAATCATAGTTCGGAAATCATACATCATAAATCTACCTAGAATTATAAGTGACAGACCTGCCCGTTCCTGTTAGGCGGGTTTATGATGTACGATTTCTGATATAAGATATGATTGTGCGCACATTACTAAAAGCTATAACTTACGCCGCCACCGTATCAACCTCCTCTAACTTCGCTTCTAACTGTGCTTCTATATCCTCATTGATATCTTCTACCTCATCATCTGATAATTCATCTTTTTCTACCTTCAGATTATCAATAATAAAAACTTGACGAGCTGGCGTATTTTTACCCATAAAATAAGATAAGATATCATCAATATTGGTATCCTCACCCATCACTACAGGCTCCAACTTGATGCCATCTCCAATAAATCCAGCGAATTCATCTGGAGATATCTCTCCCAATCCCTTAAAACGGGTAATTTCTGCTTTTCCTCTTAGCTTCCCTATAGCGTTTTGCTTTTCCGTTTCACTGTAACAGTAGAACGTTTTTTGCTTATCTCGCACTCTAAATAAAGGCGTTTCTAAAACAAATAGATGCCCGTTCCTTACCAAATCAGGGAAAAATTGTAAAAAGAAAGTTAGTAAAAGCATTCTAATGTGCATACCATCCACATCGGCATCGGTCGCAATTACTACTTGGTTGTACCGCAAATCATCTAAACTCTCCTCTATATTTAGTGCATGTTGTAGTAGATTAAACTCTTCGTTTTGATAAACAACCTTTTTCGTCAAGCCATAACAATTCAACGGCTTTCCTCGCAAACTGAAAACAGCTTGTGTTTGTACATCTCTCGCTTTAGTTATCGACCCACTCGCAGAATCTCCCTCGGTAATGAATACCGTTGTTCGTAGTCGATTTTCTTCTGGTGTCTTTTTGTTAGAATCATTAAAGTGAAGTCTACAATCTCTTAATTTCTTATTGTGCAGATTGGCTTTCTTCGCTTTTTTCCTCGCTTCCTTCTGAATTCCTGCAATATCTAATCGCTCTTTTTTAGACTGCTCGATTCTATCTTGTAAGGCTTTGAGAACCGCTTCATTTTGTAATAAATAGTTTTCTAGATGCTTTTTTACAAAATCATTAATAAATGTTCGAATCGTTGGTCCTTTAGGACCGATGTCACTAGACCCTAAACGGGTTTTGGTTTGTGATTCAAAAACGGGCTCTTCAACTTTTACACTTACTGCGGTGATGATTGATGCTCGAATATCTTTTACATCATAATTTTTACTGGCAAATGCACTCATCCCTCTAATACAATTAACAATCGCTTCTTTGTAGGCATTTAAGTGTGTCCCTCCTTGTGTGGTATTCTGCCCATTCACAAATGAATAGTATTGCTCTCCGTACGAATTACCGTGGGTCAAAGCAATTTCAATATCCTCTCCTTTTAAATGAATAACAGGATATCGCAACTCTTCTCCGTTCGTCTTTCGTGTCAACAAATCCAGCAATCCATTTTTAGAATAAATTGTCTTACCGTTAAAGTTAAGCTTCAAGCCTGCATTTAGATAAGCATAATTCCAAAGTTGGTTCTCAATATATTCTGCTCTGAATTTATAGTTTTTAAAGATAGAGTCATCTGGCTTAAACTCTACTAGCGTTCCATTCGCCTCTGTGGTCTTTTTTATTTTGAAGTCATTTCCTAAAACACCTTTGCTAAACTCTGCCACTTTGGTTTTTCCCTCTCGAATAGCTTGTACTCTAAAGAAATTGGACAAGGCATTTACTGCTTTTGTACCAACACCATTCAAACCTACTGATTTTTTGAAGGCTTTAGAGTCATACTTTCCACCAGTATTTATTTTCGACACACAATCAATCACTTTACCTAAAGGAATACCTCTACCGTAATCCCGAATAGAAACCATACCATCTGTTAGAACAATGTCAATTGCATTACCATGCCCCATGACATATTCATCAATACAGTTATCTAACACTTCTTTTATCAATATATAAATCCCATCATCGGCTGTGGCGCCGTCGCCTAATTTTCCTATATACATCCCTGGACGAAGCCGAATGTGCTCTTTCCAATCTAATGAACGTATATTATCCTCGTTATAAGTAACTGTAGCCATACTTAACTATTTTTTGGGCGTTTTAAAACGAAATAATTAGCAAAACTTACCTTTTTACTAATTACAAATTTAATAAGTGGAATATTATGAAGAAAAAGTATATTCTCCAAACACATCTATATTTATACTATACCTTTGTTTTTTATTTTTTGAACACTACTTTTTGACTATCAATTTATTAGGCATAATTATTAAAATTATTTACCATTTATATTTTTCAAAAAAGTAAGGAAAGGTTTATTTTTTAAACAAAAATACAAAATTTAACTCAATTTTAAAGTATTTGTTTTATGAAAAATTAATTATTCCTCCCCTTTAAAACAACCAAATACTACTTTTTTGCATCTACTTTTTTGATAATCAATGAATAAAATGGTCAATTGCTAAAAAAAAATTAAAAGATCGCATTTATTTGGGTGAAAAATTCTTTACAATAAAGTTCCTTTTTTACCTTTGTCGCTTATTAAATTATTGACAAAAAATTAACTCCTGCTTTTAGTTTTTTAATTGATTCTTTTTTCCATGGTTTTTTAACCCCTTAAAAAAGAAAACATTTAAACAATACAGCATTTATCTTTTTGTCGTATTTATTTAGTAATTGAAAACAACTTATTCTACTTGTTTTGAATTAAGTCCTTTTCATCACTCATTTACATATCCGCTGCTTTGTGGAATCGAAGAATACAATTCATTATCTCTTGGGAAACTATATTAGTAAAAAAAATATAGGTAAATTTTGTTACTTATATAAAAAACGCTATTATTGCCCAAACAAAACTGAAAAAATTTACCAACTATGAGGTTAATAATTAATCTAATTTTATTAGCAATTGTTGCTGCTTTAATTTATGTTTTAGTTGATAGTATTAGAGAACCTATCGCTTTTAAAAACGAAAAAGATAAGCGTGAAGCTGCTGTCGTTGACCGTTTAATGGATCTTAGAAGAGGACAAGAAATTTATCGAACAATCACTGGTGGTGCTTTCGCTAGTAATTGGAACGATTTTAAAGATGTTCTTACAAATGGTAAAATTCCTTATGTAAAAGTTATTGGTGACCCTGACGACCCTAATTTCACAGGGGTAGTTACTTACGATACTACTTATACAAATGCCATTGACTCTATTAAAGCATTAGGTTGGGATTTAAATGAACTCATTCAAGTTCCTTTTGCCAATGGTAAAACCTTTGATGTCCAAGCGGATACCTTATCTTATCAGAAAACAATTGTAAATGTTGTCGAAGTAGGTACTAAGCGTAGTACCTTTATGGGGAAATATGCTGATCCTTCTTATCAAAAGTACGATGCACGATATGACCCTAATAGTATCATGAAATTCGGCGACATGAATAAGCCAAATACATCAGGAAATTGGGAAAGATAAGTACCAGCGTTGTTAAGACATCCTTTTCAAAAAATAATATTTCTTCCTATAAACTGTCTATCCTCTGTGGGGTAGACAGTTTATATTATTGTGTGAGTACTGCTACTGGCGAAGTGCTAATACTCAAACAATATGACCTTTATTCATCCATTCCTTTGGATAATGAGGTTCTTTTTGATAATAAATTTAAAGAAATCTGGGAATCAGATACTATTCTCTCCGCTCCTTTCTCCAAAATTCATATTGCTTTTGTTAGACCACACTACACAATAATTCCTAACAAGTTGTACCAAGCTGCTAACAAAGCTTCTTACCTTTCTCCATTAAAAACGAAGGCCCGTATTCCAGAATTATATCAAGTTAATGATATCCCTTTCCTCGATGCTAAACTGATTTTTAGTTTACCTCAAGCTGCTATCGAATTTTTTGAATCTAAATATCCTAATGGGGTACAGTATTATAATAGCTTTACTACCCTAATTAAAAGCTTTGAAAGGGAAATGAAATTGTTGCAAGGCAAACATGTTTGGATTAATGTACATCCTAGCATTTTACAAATTGCTTTGTTTGATGGGCAAGAATTGATTTTCTCTAACCAATTTCCTTTTTCGAGTGAAAAAGATTTTCTCTATTATGCATTGTTAATTTATGGGCAATTTAAACTAGACCCAGAAACTATTCCCTTGCACATTTCTGGACAACTCGTCAAGGAATCTGCTATCTATAAAAAATTGTATCAATATATTCGCTTTACTTCGTTTGTTCCAATATCAAGTGCTTTTCAATTAAATAATCTATTGGACAAACCTGATTATTTCTTTTTTGACTTACTGAACGTAGGTGCCTAAATCTTAGCTCCTCCTTGCTCATTTCCGCTTAAATTATCTTCAATATAATCTTGGTAGGAATTACCTCTTAAGGTTCTAAGTTAGGCCTATTAAAAAGAAAAGGCTACTCATTTGAGTAACCTTTTGCCAACCTTTAGTTTCATACAATACTTCTAAAAAAATCTTTATATTAAAATTAGCTTAATAAACTTTCTTTTTATGGACTTTGTAGTTCTCTATACAAAATCTACTCTGCCAAACACACTATAAAATTAGATTATAGTTTTGAAATAACAGGTATAATTATATTTTTATTTTGATATACAATTTACGCAACCGTTTGCGCAAACGATTGCTGTTAGTACTTTTTTTTGTACTTTAACCGCTCGACTATCAAAAATACTATATTTCAATGGGCAGAATTACAATTAAAGACATCGCCAAATTATTGGAAGTAAACCCTTCAACTGTCTCTAGGGCTTTGAAAGACCATCCTGATATAGGCAAAAAAACAAAGGAAAAAATACAGCAAGTAGCTAAAGAACTTGGGTATCAGCCTAATTATCAGGCGATTAGGTTTAGACAAAATAAAAGTGGACTTATTGGGCTAATTATTCCTGAGATGGGTATGTTTTTTTTTCCCTCTATTATTAAAGCTATCGAAGAAATTACTAAAAAGAATGGCTATAATTTGATTATCCTTCAGTCAAATGATTCTCTAGAAAAAGAAAAAGAAAATGCATTGATTTGCCAGAATTTTGGGCTAGATGGCTTATTGGTCTGTCTATCTAAAGAAACTTCTACTATTGGGCATTTTACAGATATCCTACAAAGTAAAATGCCTGTCGTCTTTTTTGATAAAGTCATTCAGAAAAAAGAAACACCTTCTGTCGTTATCAATGACCAAATGGCCTCCTTTACCGCCATTAACCATCTGGCTAAGAAAGGGTATAAAAAAATTAGTGGCGTCTTTGGTAATTCTAATTTAGAAATCACTCAAAGTAGAAAAAAAGGCTTTTTGAAAGCTTTAGCTAAACACCAACTCCCTTATAGAGAAGAATTTTGCTTTCACGCAGACAATTTAGCGGAAGCTAAAACTAAATTTTCCAACCTTTTAATGCAAGAAGAACTCCCAGATGCTGTTTTTGCTATGACAGACGAGACACTCGCTGGAATAATACAAGCTATCTATGAAAAAGGCTTAGCTATTCCTAAGCAGTTAGCAGTGATTTGTATCAGTAATGGCAACCTACCCTACTATTTAAATCCTCAGATTACACATATTCGTCACTCTGGCTATATGGTAGGAAAAGCGGCAGTTGAATTGCTTTTTGACTTCGTGAACGATAAAGTCACTGTGGATAAACATCAAATAGAATTGGAGACTTTTTTGGTAGAACTAGATTCTTGTTAAAAATGATAGCTGCTATCCTGTAATTTATTTCTGCGCTGTACTCACTAAGTAGCCTAAAATGCCTGTAAATAAAATATTGGGCATCCATACAGCAAAGGCAGGAGACAAGGTTTGATTGGTCGCAAAAGTGGTGGAAAATTTGGATAGAAATACATAGACTGCTCCAAGGGCAATACCTAAGGCTAAGTGCAATCCTAAACCACCTCTCACCTTTCTAGAGGCAATCGCCATCCCTATCAACGTGACGATAATGATGGTAATGGGTTCAGCGGTTCGACGTAAGATTTCTATTTCGTAGCTTTTGGTGGTTTTCACACCTCTTTGCCGTTGTAAGGCTATTGCCTCATTTAGTTCAGGGGTCGTTAAAGTCAATTTATCATTTTCATAGTAGACAAAATCTTGAGGAAATAGATTCAATAGGGTGTCTATCGTTTTTCGAGTGCCAAATCGCATCGTTTCTTTATCGCCATCAAATGTCCTGATTTCGTAATCTTTCAATGCCCAGTTATTAATGGAATCCTTCGAAGCTATCCATTTGGCAGTTTTGGCTTTGAGCCGAAAAACTAATCGATTGTTCTCAAAATTTTCTAAGATTAAATCTTTAGCCGAAGTATCTCGTTTTCTATAAAAACGGACATAAGCCTTTGATTGCGTATTGGCCACTTCATCTCTATTCAATAATAAGTGGACATCTCGCGTCTTTCCTTTGTCCTCATTTTTATAAATATATTTATGCTCAAAATCCACTTTGGACTTATTCCCTAAAGGAATGATATAATGATTACCAAATAAATGCAATCCACAAATAAAACTAGATGCAACTAAATACGGCAACATCATTCGTCTAAAACTCACCCCTGCATTTAGAATAGATATAATTTCAGAATTGTAGGCCATTCGGGAGGTAAAGAATATGACAGAAATCAAGGCAAATAATGGAAATAATAAGCCATTAATCCATGGAATAAAAGCTAAATAATAATCCATAACTATTTCTTGCTTTGTGCAAGGTTCTTCTACAAATTTATCTACCTGTGAGCTAAAATCAATAATGACCGATACCATCGTAAATAGCAACACCGTGAAGAAAAACGTCTTCAAGTATTTTGAAATGATGTACCAGTCTATTTTTTTTAACATTGATTGTTAGTTTTAGTAAAACCGTAGCTTGAACAACTTATCGCCACTTAAAAGATTTGTCATCTATCGCTCGTTGCGTCGCCAAAATACCATCTAAGTGGTCATATTCATGTTGAAATAATTCAGATAAATCATCTGTTAAATGCCATTCCTGTGCTTCCCAGTTCTCATCCATAAATTCAACGGTACAACTTTTATGGCGTTTTAGACGCACTAATAAATTTGGAAAACTCATACAATCATCCCACAATTCTATCATTTCTTCGCTTAGAAAAGTTATCCGTGGATTAATCAATACCTTAGGCGTCTCTACATTCCAACAAATCACTCGTTTCATAACGCCTATTTGTGGCGCCGCAATTGCTCTACCCGCATTATATTTTGCCCGAAATTCTAAAATGATATCGTGTAAATCTTGAAATACTGGTCGCAAGCCTTCTAGTTCTGTTTGTTTTACAGCTTCCGATATTTCATACAATTTTGGATTGCCTAATTGTAAAACGCGATTTAATTTCATAGGGTGTAAAATTATTCCTTTTAATGTTAATGAGGGGTTATTGGGGGGTAAGGTTTATAAGATTTATAAGGTTTATGAGGCATACTACATACTGCATACTGTCTACTGCTATTAATCTCAATTTAGCTAATCCGTCACTCCCCTCTCCTACTCAACCACATCGCCACCAAGAATCCAGACAATAAATGCCAAATACCCCACCAAGCCGCAACTAATGCCATCCCTCCCAAATCACTAAAAAAATTCAAGGCTATAATTAAAGCTAATCCTGAATTTTGTATCCCTGTTTCTATAGAAATAGCTTTCGTATTAGCTAATGACATTTTCATCAGCTTGGCCCAACTAAACCCTAATAAAAAGGCTAATGAGTTATGGATAAGCACAATAAAAAAGATGTCATCTATATAATTTAAGATATTTTCCCAATTTCCTTTGATACCAAAAAAAACAATTCCAAAGAAAATGAGCATGGATAATATCTTGGTTGGCGACTGTATTTTTGCGGTTAGCTTAGGATAAAAATGATTAATAGACATGCCAATGGACAAGGGCAAAACCACAAGTTTTAAAATAGTTTGTATCATTTCAATGGGGTCGACGCTAATACTTTGCCCTAAATCAGCTGTATTCGGTACGAATTGCGTTAGTAAGCCAAATAATAAAGGCGTTGTAAAAATAGCCATCAAAGTAGAAACTGAAGTCATCAGAACAGAAAGTGCTGTATTACCCTTCGCTAAATGGACCGCAAAATTTGAAACGTTGCCTCCTGGGCAGGCTGCTATCAGTATCATTCCCAAAGCTATCGAAGGCTGTACTTCTAAAACAAAAGTTAATCCCAACGTAAGTATCGGCAATAGTAGCAATTGTGATATTAGGCCAACAATCGGAGGTTTAGGGTCCTGAAATAATTGCTTAAAATCTCTAACTTTTATGTCTAAAGCTACCCCAAACATGAGAAATCCTAGACAAAAATTCAGTAAGACCAATTGGTCTGGGCTAAAATTTATTCTTAATGCGTCAATATTCTCCATTTATTGGGATTAAAATAAAATTATTTTTTACTTATTTTAATTTCATACTAAAATTCTATAAATCAATGTTTTATGTAAGCCATATTCTCTTTTAAAAAAGAGAAAAACGATTTTTTTTTAATTTTTTTTAGCTGTTGCATAATAAACTAAGCTCTAAAAACATTTATAGTGTATATTTTTTAACAAAAACGATGAAAATAAATTATCAATTAATAGATACTTATTTTTTAATCAATACAAATAATAAAAAATTTAGCTGCCTATCCAAATTTCTTCTACTTTATTCTAATCTATCTTTTATAACCGCCATTGCGGTTAACTGCATTTTAAACTAGTATTTCCTATAACAAAAACTATTTTATCTATTCTTAGAATAGGTTATTGAACGTGCGACTAATTGTGCTTTTGCTCGCAAAAGCATCATTATACGCTGCACTTTTTAGTCCTTTAAAATCTTTTAACTTAAAACTCAATACGATACCTCCTATATGGTTAAAATCTACACTTTAGATGTGACAAAAAATAAGTTTTCTTTGCTCGATGCATCCGTTTTAAAATAAGACAAAAGTTATCTTATTTGGCATAGTAAACTTATTCGATTGTCACTATTATTTCGGCAACTACAAAAAAGTGACCATCATGAAATACCTATCGTTAGTTTTAACCATGCTAGTTTTTGCTATGAATATAGCAATTGCTCAAGAAGAAGTACCTGCAACCGCAGAAAAAGATTTTTTTGCAGAAAATAATCCCTCTGAAACCATAAATTCCCCCGAAACCGATTTGGATTCCCCCAAATCCCCCAAAAAGAACAAGAAGTCGAAAAACAATGGATTCGATTATCAATTCGAAGCCATTAATTCCGGCAATGCAGCACGCATCGAAGAGATGCAAAAAGACAGTATTCATTTTTATCGTAAAAATGACAAAGGGGAAACTGCTTTAACGTTGGCTATCCAAAACCAAGATGTGGCAGTGGTAGAAGTACTAACAAAAAAGGCAGTTATCAACTTGAAAAATGACGAAGGCGAATCCCCTTTAACTTTAGCTATCAAGTCTGGTAATATGGATATTATCAATTTGGTCACAAAGCGCGCCAAAGCCTCCCTCAAAAATGATGCTGGTGAAGCCCCCTTATACTTAGCAATTGAACTGGATGACCTCTTTCTACTCAAAACTTTATTGAGTAAAGGAGCCAGAATTAACCGAAAAAGCAATGGCATTACTCCCCTTGCCAGAGCTGCTGAACTGAATAAGCCTAAAGCTGTCGCTTTCTTAATTAAAAACAATGCAAAAATAAACGAACCCAATGACAATGGTGAAACTCCCCTATATATCGCCATGAATAAGGGACATGATATTGTTGCTGGTATTTTATTAAGTAAAAGCGAAGACCCCCAAGGCGATGCGAACTGGAAAAATAAGATTGGTACCCCCATTTTACACTTGGCAACCATCAACGGAAACCCTGCAATTATTAGCGTACTAATTAATTTTGGGGCAGAAGTTGACGCAACCGATTACATGGATAATACCGCCCTTTGCATAGCAGCTGAATTAGGTCACCTAGAGGCTATTCGTGCCCTAATTCAAAACAACGCCGACGTCAGTCATCAAAACATGAAAGGTGATACCCCTTTGATGTTGGCTGCTGCTAACAAAAAAGATGAGGCGGCGACCCTTTTACTCGAAAGTGGCGCAGATGCCACCATTATGAACTATGCCGGCTACGTTGCCGCTGATTTTTATAGTGACATTGTCCTAGACGGTTTATTCGCCGCTAAAGGAGCTGAACAAATTACTACTGAGCAAAACACCACAAACAATAATACAGACAGCCAACTAAAAGAAACATCGACTGATAAAGAAAACAATCAATAGGCGTCGTAAAGAGTGACTCTTGCTGGTTGTTAATCGGCAAGGTCGCTCCTTATTTTTCTCTCTCAAACAACCAATTTTAAACTAAAAATATAAACAGTAGGCAGGGGTTAGGATTCTAGAATTAGGATTTCCCATATAACCGATTTAATTGTATTGTCCTTTAAATCCCACTCATTCTAATGCTAAAATTCTAACATCTGTCTGCTGGTAAAACGATATACGGTTCACGGTATTCGGTATTCGGTTATGACACCGTGTACCGTCAGCCGTATTCCGTGTACCGTTCAAAGAAAATTAACTGGTCATAACGTTTGGTTTAAAGACACAACTCAGGGGTGGGTTGTGTCTTATTTTTTTGGCATTTCCAATTGATGTCTCCGAAAACCTATTCAATTATATCGCATAGACCATTCTCGTTTATTTAGTTGTACAAGGAATAAAAGAAATGGGTTATTGAACCACATCAAATTTGAAAAAAATCAATTTCGTAATTGTGGACTAAATTAAGTTTAAGTAATTATCTTTACCATAAATTATGAAATAATAATGATAGCTACTACACAACAAATAAAAGAAACGGGGGCAACTTTTACGCCAACCATTTTAGCTAATTACCTCTCCAAAAAATTACTTTCCTATTTGCAATTAGATGGACAAAGAATTAATGTATTAGACCCTGCCTGTGGCGAAGGTGCTTTATTAGCATCTATTTCTCAACAATTAGTTGCTAAAAAAATTGACCATGATTTAATTGGGTATGATTCAAATGACACTTATTTAAATATAGCGCAAAAAACCTTAAATGACATACCTAACATTTCACTGAATAAGGCGGACTTTTTAGAAACCGTACAAATACAATCACAACAAACTTCCTTATTCGATAAGTCTAATATATCTCAATCTATTAATAATACTATAGACTTAACTATCGCTAATCCTCCCTATGTAAGAACACAAGTACTAGGAGCCGAAAAAGCACAAGCTTTAGCAAAAAAATTTAATCTAAAAGGAAGAGTAGATTTATATTATCCTTTTTTAATTGCGATGACTCATGCCTTGAAAGAAAATGGACTATTGGGTGTTATCACTTCCAATCGTTATCTATTCACCAAAAGCGGTAATAGTATTAGAAAATTTTTATTTAACAATTATGAGATATTAGAAGTCATAGATTTAGGAGATACCAAACTATTTGATGCTGCGGTATTACCTGCAATTTTCATTGGACGAAAAAAGAATATGGCACAAAATAATACTGCCAAATTTTTAAAAATATATGAAGAATTAAACGGTTATAAAGGATTATTAACCAAAAAAAAGAACGTTTTTGACATTTTGAATACCTCAGAAAGTGGTTATTTTACTGACGGCATAAAAAGATATAGGAAGAGTCAAGGAGTCATTCGGTTTAATAAGACCAAAGAGCACAGTTGGACTATGCTCTCAGAAAAAGAAGCTAAATGGGTTAGTACAATAGAAAACAATTCGAAAGAATTAGTTAGTGATACTTTTAAAGTAAGAGTAGGTATTAAAACTACTGCTGATAAAGTTTTTATTAGTGAATCATGGAATGACCTGCAAGTTAACGAGCCAGAAGCAATACTTTTAAAAGATTTAATTTCTCAAGAAAATATCAAAGCTTGGAATGTCTGTAATAAAAAACAGCTAAAGGTTTTATATCCCCATTTATCCAAAAATGGGTTAAAGTCAGTTATTAATTTAGAAGATTATCCTAAAGCTAAAGCCTATTTCCACACTCACGAAGAACAATTGAAGGGGCGAAAATATGTAATTGAAGCAGGTAGAAAATGGTTTGAAATTTGGGTACCTCAAAATCCAGCCTTTTGGAAATTCCCAAAATTAGTCTTTCCTGATATTAGCCATATACCAAGATTCTACTTAGATAGGTCTGGTAAAATTGTCAATGGAAATTGTTACTGGATAGTCGCAACCCAACCAGAAGAAGAAGAAAAATTAATGCTTATCCAAGGTATTGCTAACACCAAATTGATGACAAAATATCACGATTTGGTTTTTAGTAATAAATTATATGCCGGTAGACGAAGATATTTTTCTCAATATATTCAGAATTATCCTTTACCTGATATTAATTCCGTTGAAGCTAAAGCTATCATTAAAACAGTCAAAGCATTAAATGCTCCAACAAGTACTGAAGAGCAAGAACAATTAATAAAAGTTCTAGAAGTTCAAGTAGCTAAATCTTTTGGTGTTCCTCCTGTTCTTAATTTGGATTAATCACCACTTGCCCTTTGTATTTATCAAAGAAGCTCATTGGAATTGTCCGCTGACATTTATAGCTTTTATCACTCACGTAGGAAAATACTTCTCCCAGTTTTTCGCCAGGGCTTAAAATAATACCTTCTATTATTTCTGTATCAGGATTTGTTAACGCAATTAGATATCGAATATCAAAAGTAGTGATATTCAATTCTTCGTTGATTACTTCTTCCTTTTCAGGAGTAAATTTCCCCAAATCGACCGTCTGAGTATCTTGGATTTTGACTTCTAACAATTGATTGGGAATATCAGGATAAGCACCATAAAGTAAATCATCATTTGTAGCAGAATAACCAAGTAATTCTAGAACTTTTCTTTCTAATGCCTGTCCTCTCTTCTTCGTAGAATTAGCGTCTAATCTAAAGCCAATTAATTTTTCAGCTACCATCTTTCTAATAAGTTCTAACGAATATATTTCATTAGCTCTAGCCTCTTTAATCATATCATTTTGAGGAGCTTCAAAATCATGGTTAATTAAATAAGATAGTTTCTTAGAATCTCTAAAAAACAAAATTCTATCCTTACTTTGATAAATATTCTTCCGAATCTTCGATGAAATCAATAGTTGGTGTTTGATAGTCGGTTTCCCAAAATTTCCAAACTGTCTAACTATATAATCTGGTGAAGCAATAATAATACAAGCAACTTTGCCTTGTTCAACATCTATTTTAGTAAAAACAAATCGAACATCAGTACATTTCAAACTTTCGCCTGATTCATATTTGATTAATAAGGTATCACTAGAAGGGATTCTATTCCAAACTTGTAGGTTATATGATTTACCGCTGGTGACCATGTAAGTATCAATAAATTCTCTAGTTATTTTTGGAATCCCCTTTTTCTTTGGTGGTACTATTTCATAGGCATCCACAGGAGCAGGTTCAGGTAATGGATGCTGTTCTAGCGTTGTAGCAATTAATTTCCGAATGTTAGAACCATCTGTTCTAGATTTTCCTGTTAATCGAAATTCTATATCAATAAGTGGGGTTAATCTTTTCTTCAGTTCTTGTAGTGATGTTAAATCTTGTGGCGTTTTCGGTGGAATTTTAAAGGCTTTATTCATCATCAAAGTTGAAAAGTTCAGCAATAGAAATATCTAATGCAGCACAAACCTTATTCAAATTAATCACCGAAATGTTTCGCTCTCCTCTTTCAACTGAGCCGATATAGGTTCTATCAAGTCCAGACTTGAAGGCTAATTTTTCTTGGGATAAATCAATTACTAATCTCAATTTCCGAATTCTTTTACCAACCTTGACCAGAAGTGCTTTATCTTGGAGTGAATAGGTTTTCCGCATATCCTTTTTAGCAAAGTTCTTGCTTTGATGATTATAGGGCTACGGACTATGAGTATCATTTTTAATAAAAAAGTCGCCATAATCCAAAGACTATGACGACTCTTCACTTTAAAATTTTATATTTTGAACCTGCCCAACTAACCGTCTGGCTGATGATTTTAAATTTTGAAATTAATTAACCTCCACAACCATCTCAATTTCTACTGCCATATTACCCGGTAAAGAGCTCATCCCTACTGCTGCACGTGCGTGCTTTCCTTTATCCCCAAACACTTTTACCATTAAATCAGAAAAACCGTTAATCACTTTTGAATGGTCTGTAAATTCAGGCACTGCATTGACCATTCCATTTACTTTTACGATTCTAACGACTCTATTTAAGTCGCCTATTTCCCCTTTTAATGCCGCCAATAAATTAATACCTGCCCACTTTGCAGCCTCATAACCTTGTTCTACGGTCAAATCTTTTCCTAGCTTTCCAACAATATTTTTACCATCAGCCTTTCTTGGGCCTTTTCCTGCTAAAAACACCCAATTATTACTCGTAACAGCATGAACGTAGTTAGCAACTGGCGCACCTAAGGTTGGTAATTTAATTCCCATCTTTTCTAATTTTCCTTCTATGTCTTCTACTTTTTTGCGCTTCTTAATAATTTTGGTGTTGCCATCTTCATCTACCGTAACGGTAACTTCCATCTCCTCTTCTTGCGCCTTATTTTCGACTACTTTTTCTTGGATGTTGGTATTGCCATTTTCATCGACTGTGACGGTCACCACTTTAACTTCTTTGTTTCCTTTTTTATCTTTCCCATCTTTCTTGATAACCACATGTTCTTCATGTATTTCTTTACCATCCATTTTGATGACTTTTCCATCATCTGTTTTGAAAATCATCACATTCTCCCCTTCCATATTATCCAAGTTGATTTCCTCTCCGTCCTTTTCAATCCAGATATTTTTTTCTCCTTTTCCCTTTTTTTTCACTCGTTCCTCTTTCACTTCTACACGTACCTCAACTTGCCCACCATCTTTTTTCGCGGCTTCGATAAGTGCATCTATTTTGGCATCGTCTAGGTCATCCCCTTTCATTACTCGCTTTTCGACCATTTCCTTACCGTCTTTATCTTTCTTTTTTGTAACAATAGTTACGGTTTTCTCTCCTTTATGCTTTTGCTTCATCACCCGACTTTCTTCCTGCTCGATGCTCACATCAATTTCTTTGGCATCTTTCTTCGCTTTCTCAATTAGCGCATCTATATCAACGTCAATTGCTTCGGCTCCTTCTATTATTTGCTTTTCGACTATTTCCTTCCCGTCTTTGTCGATTTTTTTAGTAATGATGGTTATTTTTTTACTTTCTTTAACTTCTTCTTGAGCAGTAACCGTGAAGTTGATGCCTAAAAGTAGGAAAGCGAGTAAACATAATTTCCCTAAATGAAGTTCTCTTGTTAATAGTTTCATATTGAATATAAATTTAGCTTTATTATTTAATGTCTTTATTTTCAGAACATTTACAAAGATAATACCCTATCCTTTAATAGCAATTTTACAGTTAGGTTAAATTCCTGTTAAAGTGCTTTGATAAGCTGATAGAAGGGTTATTTTTGTACTATTCCATTTATATCTTTAGCTATTTATTTTCTCTAAATTCCATCAGTTTTTTACCAATGAAAAAAAATGCAATCTGGGCAATCGTGGGTTTAATGGCAGCAGCTTTGATTGGAATCATATTCCTCCAAACCTATTGGATTTTGAATGCCATTGATATAAAAACTGAACAGTTTGATGAAAATGTCCGTACGGCCTTAAAGTTGGTTGCTCGAGAATTGGAAGAAAAGGAAGCGGAGGAAATGAATAAATTAAACGACTTTTTGACGGTTAGTGAAAAAGTAAATTTAGACGCCAAGTCTAAATTTAATACGAATGTAGGTTTTTCAAGTTTAGGCAAAGAAGATATTTCTAATGCAACTTTAGCTTACCAAGCTTATCGCGGCTTAAAGCCAATGCCTAAATCACTAGAAGAAAGAATAAGTCCTGAAGTAATAGATGATATTCTTAAGAAACAGCTTAAAAGTAGAGTCGAAACCAATTATGATTATCAAGTCTACTCTACCTTTAAAGGCGAACTACCTCGACTAATCATTAATAACGGTAATTTTGCTATTGACGAAGGACTAACCAGCGAAGTCACTGAACTCACAGAAAACGTCGATGAATTGAGTAAATCAGAATATCGACAACCTTTATTCAATGAAGATGCTAGCTCTCCTGGAGAATTAGTCGTCTTTTTTCCACAAAAATCTAGAGAGATTTGGGGCTCCGTTTGGTGGCCTTTAATCGCCGCGAGCTTATTTACAGCTATTGTACTTTTCTGTTTTATCTATACTGTTCAAGTCATTTTTGACCAAAAGAAAGTCTCTGAGATGAAGACTGATTTTGTGAATAATATGACCCACGAATTTAAAACGCCTATTGCCACTATATCCTTGGCGGTGGATTCGATTACGAGTCCTATGATTTTGAGTAAACAAGATAAAGTCAAAAGATTTGCTAGTATTATTAAGCAAGAAAACAAGCGGATGCTCGCCCAAGTAGAAAAGGTTTTACAAATGGCGCTGTTGGACAAAAAAGATTTCAAACTTAATCTAGATTATGTAGATATGCATGGCGTTATCAATCAAGCAGTGACCAATTCTCATTTACAAGCTGAGAAAAAAGGAGGATTTGTGACCGCCGATTTAAAGGCCAGCAAGTCTAGAATTGAAGGAGACTTGACCCATATTTCTAATATTATTCATAATTTATTGGATAATGCTAACAAATATTCTAGGGAAATCCCAGAGATTATTGTTAGCACTAGAGATGTGCCAAGTGGCATTGAAGTCACTGTAAAGGATAACGGTATTGGACTTAGTAAAGAAGCTAGAAAAAATATTTTTGACAAATTTTATCGAGTCCATACGGGCAACGTACACGATGTGAAAGGATTTGGCTTAGGTTTAGCTTATGTAAAAACCATGATAACTGCACATAAAGGCCAGATAGATGTAAAGAGTGAATTGGGAAAAGGCAGTAGCTTTATCCTAACTTTCCCCTACCAAATTAGAGATAATGTGGAAGCTTGATTTGTGATTAGTTTGTAATCTTATTTGTAATCTTATATGCCTTCACACAATATTTTTGTTAAAATTGCTATTTTTAATTAGACAAATGTTAATTTATTCGCTATAAAGCCTGAAAAACGACCAAATGAATTAAAAAATAAGTAGAACTATAAGAATCACCTAAAAGTATTTGAGTAAAAACAATAGTACAATGACGCCAACTAATAACCGAATTTTACTGGTTGAAGATGACCAAAATTTTGGAGATGTATTACGCTCTTATTTAGAAATGCACGACTACGATGTTACGCTAGCCACGGATGGCGTTGCGGGTTGGGAAAGTTTCCGTAGAGGAAATTTTGACCTTTGCATTTTTGATGTCATGATGCCTCGAAAAGACGGGTTTACCCTTGCTAAAGAAGTAAGAGAATCTGACGCTGAAATGCCGATTATCTTTCTAACGGCTAAAGCGATGAAAGATGATGTCTTACAAGGCTTTAAAATTGGTGCTGATGACTATATCACCAAACCTTTTAATTCAGAGGAGTTGCTGTATAGAATTCAAGCTATCTTAAAGCGTAGTCAGCAAAAAGCAGACCCTAGAGAAGAAATAAAGGAGTTTGTCATTGGGAAGTACCATTTTAATTTTCCACTACGAATTCTTACGTTTACGGACAATGGAACAGAATCTAAAGATAAATTGTCTCCTAAAGAAGCGCAATTACTACGCATGTTCTGCATGTATATGAACGATATTTTGCCAAGGTCGGAAGCTTTGACTAAGATTTGGGGGGAAGATAATTATTTTACTGCCCGAAGTATGGATGTTTTTGTAACGAAGCTGCGAAAATATCTAAAAGAAGATGGCAATATTGAAATCGTCAATATTCATGGTAATGGTTTTCAATTATTGGTAAAATCTGAAGAAGAGGTGTAGGTAATGTAAAATGTAAAATTATAAATTTCAAAGTTTCTAAGAATCAAGCACTTTGATTTTATACGCAAAAATCCCATTTCTGCTTGTTTAGAAATGGGATTTTTTGTGTCCTACCATACGATAATTGACTTTGAGAAATAGAGAGCAGAGAATAGAGACTAGCCTGTAGTTATCTGGAATATTTTGGACTTTAAAAACTATATACTTTGCTTTTCGATAAACTAATACCTCTTCTCACTACAACTTAGGCGTACTATTATACATCACCAAAAAGACCATCGTCATTTTCATGGCCAATGGTACATCTTCGCCTAACTCGTCGATAATTACCCAATCTCTAAAATCATCTCTATAATTCATGTACATTTCAAAGTAACCGTATTTGTCATCGGTGATATGCCAGACGTTGGGATTATTCCCCCATTTACTTTTAAGTATAAAGGTCATTTCATTATCCGTAATCCGCCATTGTCTAGGGTCGTCTTTCCACCGGGTCCGAGCAGTAATAATTTCATTGTCCCCTCTGGTTTCCCACTCATTAGGATTATCTCTCCACTTTATTTTGATATTCCCAGTCCCTTCCTCTATGCGATAATCAAAAGACGACCAATCATTCTGCATTCGCCAGGTCATATTTAATTCCCCTTCTACCTCTTCATCATCGGTTAAGATGACCCATTCTGAAAAATCGTCGTTCCACCTAGCACTCAGCCCCATTAATATCTGAGCGTAGCTGATACCAAAGCCAGATAAGTTTATTAGTAAAATTATTAGTACTTTTTTCATAATTATACAACGTAAAATATTGAAAATTCTTATCTAAATCACAAACCCCAAACTTCCATGAAACAGGAAATTCGGGGTTTGTGTATTAATATATTTTAATTTGTAATTTAAATTACTACTAAGCCTTCGGCTCTGCTACTATTTCTTCTTTTAAAGCACCTGCTGTCAAATCATCTTCTTTGAAATCCTTTGTCTTTTTGACAATAGGATTTTCGTGCATTTCAAAAAAATCTCTCCTCTTTCTAGCAATGTCTACCGCTGCATAAATGGCATAACGGAAAGAAGTTGGGTCTGCCTTATTTTGGCCTACTATATCAAATCCTGTACCGTGGTCGGGAGAAGTTCTTACAACTGGTAATCCTGCTGTGTAGTTGACCCCAGAACCAAAAGACAATGCCTTAAAAGGAATCAATCCTTGGTCGTGATACATGGCTAAGATAGCATCGTATTTTTTATAGTTAGGCGTTCCAAAAAAGCTATCCGCCGCATAAGGCCCAAAAACCATTAGGCCCTTTTTCTTAGCTTCAATTATCGCTGGTCGAATAATCGTTTCTTCTTCATTTCCTATCACACCGCCGTCGCCTGCATGTGGATTTAAGCCTAAAACGGCGATACTTGGCCGCTCAATTCCAAAATCCATTTTCAGCGTCTCATTCATAATCCGCAATTTCTTCAAAATGCGCCCCTTAGTTACGAGTTCACCGACTTTAGCGACTGGTACATGATTCGTTACCAATCCTACTTTTAAGTCTTCGGTAATCATGAACATGAGGTTTTCTTTTGCCCCAAATGTGTCCATGAAGTATTCTGTATGTCCAGGATATTTAAATCCTGCCATATCCATCGCTTGTTTATTAATTGGTGCCGTTACGACCGCATCAATCAGCCCATTCTCCAAATCTTGCACCGCTCTTTCTAAAGATATCATGGCATACTTGCCACCCATCTCAGATACTTTTCCTAAAGTGATATTGACATTGTCTTGCCAGCAATTAATGATGTTAATCTTATCTGTATGTAAACGATGCGCATCCCTTAAGCCCTGAAATTTAAAATCATCTGTACCTACTATATTCTTATGGTAAGACACAATTTTCGTCGAACCATAGATTACAGGTGTACAAACATCAGTTATCTTCTTATGGGATACGGTCTTTAATATAACTTCTAACCCTATACCGTTGATATCGCCAACGGTTATACCTATTCTCATTTTTTTCATTCAATCAGTTTTTTCTAAATACTTTGACTTCTACAAACGTAAAAAATAAATTCTACGTTTTTAGCCAATACTAAAAGAACAAAGATAAGCATATAAATTTTAGTTATCAGCACTTTACCTTTGTCCTATGGGGTTTTCTTATAAAAATGCTTAGTTAGGCGTTCCCAACAAATTATGCCGTATCGAACGGCATAATTTGTAAAAAGGGTTTTTTGATTTATTGGGACTCTGCCTGTCCCGAATTTATTTCGGGAATGTCCCAAGAAATCAACATTTACTCGGATGTTTCATTTTTATAAGAAAGCCCTTCTTTGTCCTATTTTTTTAGGCTAATGACTCCGTCTTATTTATTGTCCTGCGGCTTCACTTTGCTCTAACATTCGTGCAATATCAGGACAATTCTTTTTTAAAGCAGCTGTTGCTTTCACCTCACTCTCTCCTTCTACCATTCCATATTTTTCTTCTAATGACTTGGCGCAAATCTCCCCTTCTGACGCTATTTTTTCAACTTCTGCAAATAACTCTGCTACCTCATTTGTTTTACCTTCTCTGACCAAGTCCTGTATTTTTTCATTGACATCCGCCAATGGTCGCATACAGCTACACAAATCTTTAGCCATTTGGTCATAATTGGTTTTATCTCCACCACTTTTACATGCTGAAAAAAATATCAACATCATTAATGCAAAAAAAATCTTTTTCATAATAGTTTGCTTTATTTATGCGAAATAAACAATTATTGTTCAACTCTTTAATAGCTTAACTTATGGAAGATACTATTGTTACAAACTCAGGTAGAATATTGTACGATACTGCCATTTAATTTGCTTAGCTATCAATAATCATAGAAAAATAAAGCCTTTAAACGAGTCGCCTATTTTTTCTAATCCTTAAGCCTTAAAAAACAAAAAGCCTACCGAAAATAATTTCGATAGGCTTAATTTTTTTGTGGTTCGGGGCGGGTTTGAACCGCCGACACCAGGATTTTCAGTCCTGTGCTCTACCAACTGAGCTACCGAACCAACCTACTATAAAAGTATTGCTTTTTAAAAGCGAACGCAAATTTATACGCTTTTTTAGTATTCTACAAGTTTT
>CALLVC010000344.1 GCA_938010785.1 uncultured Saprospiraceae bacterium | reverse complement strand
TAAATTTATCAAGTAACCCCGAAATGCTTCGGGGCAGGCTAGGAAGTTACTTGATAATTCGGTCCCTATTACTGGATAACTTCCCGTTATCCAGTAATTTTAAAGGGTTCTTTCTTTATCATACTTTAATCAAGCAGCTCTTAAATTTATAATTCCTATTAAAATTTCTTCCTTATTTTAAACCCTAATCATTTCTAAGGCGTTTCCATTATCTCAAGTAGAATATTTAATTATTTGTACCTTTGCAAAAAATTGAAAAGTAGTTAATTCCTTTTCTTTTTTGCAAATGAGACAATTGGTTCTCCTTAACTGATTTTTTAATTGGAAAAAGTGTAGGCTAACGAAGGAGCGTTGGCACACGAATAAATAATGTCAAAAATGGCAGATATTCTAAATTGTTTGATAATTGGTTCAGGTCCAGCAGGTTATACTGCCGCAATTTATGCAGCTAGAGCTGGAATGAATCCTGTTTTATATACTGGTAAAGAGCCTGGTGGTCAATTAATGATTACGACGGATGTAGAAAATTACCCTGGGTATCCTGATGGTATCATGGGGCCTGCGATGATGGAACACTTCCAAAAGCAAGCGGAGCGATTTGGGACAAAAGTCAATTATGAAGTAATCGCAAGAGTTGATTTTTCTGGCCCTGTACATAAAGTGTATACAGAAAGTGAGGAAGAAATTTTAGCGCATACCGTTATTATTTCTACTGGCGCAAGTGCCAAATGGTTAGGCTTAGAATCTGAGACTAGGTTGATGAATAAGGGGGTTTCTGCATGTGCAGTTTGTGATGGCTTTTTCTACAAAGGAACAGATGTAGTTGTTGTAGGTGCAGGAGATACGGCTGCGGAAGAGGCTTCTTACTTGGCTAAATTGTGTCCTAATGTTCACATGCTAGTTCGAAGAGATGAAATGAGAGCTTCCAAAATTATGCAGAAGCGAGTGATGAATACACCAAACATTACTATTCACTGGAATACGGAAGCAGAGGAAATTTTAGGAGAAGAGGAAGTGGAAGGCGTAAGAGTTGTCAATAACAAAACTGGAGAGAAGAAAGAAATAGCGATTAAAGGATTTTTCACAGCTATTGGTCATAAGCCAAATACTGGCATCTTTAAGGATTGGCTAGATATGGACGGAGCAGGTTATTTAATTAATGTGCCTGATAGTGCCAAAACAAATATTCCTGGCGTATTTGTCAGTGGCGATGCCCAAGATAATGTTTACCGTCAAGCGGTGACTGCGGCTGGAACTGGCTGTATGGCTGCTTTGGATGCAGAGCGCTATTTGGCAGCTAAGGAAATTATTTAGTGATTGGTGATTAGTTGATTAGTGATTAGTTCGAGCAGTAAATGGTGTTTTGAATTACATTAATTTTCTAGGATTTTCCTTATATAAAAGAGGCTGTCTAAGATTCAATTTAGACAGCCTCTTTTTTGCCCTCCATATTGCTTTACTCGGACTAAAGTCCTTCGACAGGACAGAATAAATTCTGTGCTACCAGTTTAACCTTGAATCATTTACTCAATTCCAACAACTTCAACACCGTTTTCCAATTCCTTGTGGTCGCTGCTACTTTCAACTTCTTTTCAAAAAAGTTATTTGTCAATTTTGATTGGTGGTACTTTCCTTCACAGTAGATAAAAACGCATTTATCCTTAATCACAAATTTGTCTGGTGCATAATCGTAGGTCTCCGTTTTCGCTAGATTTTCGGCACTTGGCGATTCTTTTAAGAAGGTTAGATGCAATGGTTTTATCTCTTCTAAGTCTTGTTGATAAAATGGATTATCCTGCACCGCTTGGGCAATTTCAGCTGCGGATTTGACAATCACGGGAACCTCAAAACCATATTTATCCAAAATGGCTTTTTCAAGGTCCTCCGCCATTTTTATATCGGTTGCTTTTTTAGCTACCTCAAAAATTACGTTCCCACTTTGGATATAGGTTTTGACATTCGAAAATCCTAATTTTTCACAAATTAGCCGAAGGTCTGCCATTAGGATTTTTCTTTTACCACCGACATTAATACCTCTTAAAATTGCTATTTTTTTAGTCATATTTTACTTCGATTATTATTTTAGTCATTAAGGGAGCAGAAAAAAAATAACCTACCCAAATAAATAATCAATAGCACTTTGAAACTTCAGTAGAAAAGTGACTAATCACTAGTCTCCAATCACTTTTACTACGAGGACAACTATTGCTGAATCATCAACTTTGGGTAGATTTAATTTTTCCAATTCCCTAAACGCTCGTCTTCAAATTCCAAAAACTTATTTTTCGCCTGGTCACAAACCCTAATTTTTCATAAAGTTTAATCGCCCCAACATTCGATGAAGCTACATGTAAATAAGGAATACTGTCCTCGTTAAAGATTTGGTTGGTCGCATGCTGGATTAATTGTTTGGCATACCCTTTTCTCAAGTGGTCGGGATGAGTGACTACCGCACTTACTTCGGTAAAATTATTCATTTTCATTCGCTGACCTGTAACGGCGACTAGTTGATGCGCTTTATAAATACCAAAATAGTGGCCTAATTCTGAGGTTTTGCTCTTGAAATATCCTGGCTGCACTAAATTGACCAGTGTAGATAAGTCTGTTTTATGTTTTTCAGATACTAGCTCAACGATTGGTTCTTTTACTGCTAATAAAATCGGTCTTTGCAAAACCATTTGATTGCAAATTAACTCATTGTGCAAACTTATCTTATTACTGAATAATGGTCTATCGCCTACCACAAAAAACTTTTTAATTAAAGTAGCATAAGCATCGATATTTTTGGTTGAATGTTTCAGATTTATAAATCCTCCAAATGGACAATATGCTGGTTGATAGAATTTAAACCCTTCATAATCAACCGCATATGCTTTATGTGCCTCATTCAAAGAATGCCAAACAGGGTTGTCTAATTTATGGTCGTCGATATTTATCATCTATCTATTTTCAAAACAGAGTAGAGAGTAGAGTGCAGAGAATAGAGACTTGCTTGTAAGTATACTGGCATATTTGGGGTTTTTAAAGTATCTCTACTATCTCTTCTTTACTCTCTGTTCTAGTTTTTATATGGTTTCAAATCTACTTATTTTCAAAAAAAAGGCTCTTTGACAATTTTTGCAAAAAGTTCAATCACTCCGTGATTGTGGGGCTCTAATTCCCTCAAATCCCCGCATTTCATACGAATTGGCGTCAAGCTAATTTTTTATAATGTGTAGTTCTTTGAAATAGAGGTGTTTTTCTATCATATTAGTCCTTTTTAGTCTTTTTTCGTAAATACCATGTTTATAAAACTGGAGAATCAATGGACTTAATTCTTTAAG
>CALLVC010000343.1 GCA_938010785.1 uncultured Saprospiraceae bacterium | reverse complement strand
AAAATTGATATTACAAAAAATATTATTGTAATTTAATATCAATCTAATATCTGTGTTCCTTCACTAATCCGTGGTAGTAATCAATACCACGGATTAGTGAAGGAACACGGATATTTATTACTTTTTTATCTGACGCTCTAATATTAAACAACCAACTGACAATCAACTGACTAATTATAGCATAAACTTTATTTTTTAAAATACTTCCTTTCTCCCCTTCGTTTCATCCTTAAGGATACTACCTTTGTGAAATTGTAAGTCTTAAATGATGACTTATATAGCATAACGATAACAAATTTGATGTCCAAATCCCTTCATTTTTCTATTTTACTTTTTTTTCTTTTGTGTTTTATAAAGGGAAGAACCCAGTGCATTCAAGTGCTTACAGACGAACCGCTTGAAGTCTGTAGTAGTGGAGGAACGACCGTTAATGTAGTAGTAGATGGTGATTATTTTTCGGTAGAATGGACACCAAATCTTGGTATTGATAATCCAAATGTGCTCAATCCTACTTTTTTAAATCCAATTGATACCACTTATTTATTGACCTTTAAAGGATTAGATAAGGAGACACAAGATACTTGTGAAACGAAAGCTAATATTGACATAAAAGTAGTACAATTTGATTTGATTTTACCGCTTGATACGGTTGAGTTACCTTGTGGAGATACGATTCGTTTACCTGCTCAAGTATTGCCAAGTGAAAGTTATTTCCTTACAGAATGGACCACTACTTCTGGGAATTTTGTCCAAGGTAATCAGATTTTGAATCCATTAATTGATGCGGTTGGTACTTATAAATTAAGCGCGATTGGTACTTTAGGGCGAATTGTTTGTGAAGCTAAGGATAGCTTAGAGGTAATTTACTCTAATGATAATCCATTGATAATTAATTCACCAGAAAAATTGCATTGTAATAAATCTTCTGTGACGCTGTCACTTGCCAAGGTAGATACCACTAAATCTTTTCTATATAATTGGGTAACAGTTGATGGAAATTTTACTAGTCAAACGGACCAAGCTATAGTCGTCGTAGATAAAATAGGGGAGTATGAACTCACCCGCACTGATGTATTTGGAGCGTGCATGGTCTCTAAAAAAGTAATCGTCGAGGTATCTGAATTGGACCAATTTGAATTAACTGTAAGCCAGCCATCTTGTGAAAATCCATTTGGCACGATAACTATTGATAATGTTTCAGGCGGACTTGCACCCTTTACCTATTCCAATAACGGTGGAATCAGCTATCAAGGAAAGGAGGAGTTTACTGATTTAGCGGAAGGAACATTCTCCATTTTGGTAAAGGATGCCAATGGTTGTGAATTAACCAAGACTGCCGAAATTATTCCATTTCTCAGCTTTGATTTGAACTTACTTTCTAAAGCGGAAGTCGAACGCGGAAGCAACTTTGCTATACCCTTGACAATAGAAAATCAGCAAACGGATATTGAATCAATTGAATGGAAACCTGCACTGGGTTTGAGTTGTGCAGATTGTCAAAACCCTATGCTAACTAATTTTCGAAATACCCTATATCGTGTATTGGTAAGTGATGAAAGTGGTTGTGAACAGGAAGCGACTATTGATATAGTGATTACCCAGCCTAGTTTATTTTACGCTCCAACTATCTTCTCGCCAAATGGAGATGGACAGAATGATGTCTTTACCATTTACCCTAATAATAAATTTTCGGATGGCCTGACTGAATTAGCCATTTTCGATAGGTATGGTAATTTAGTTTTTCAAAAAACAAAGAATAGCTCCACGCAAACTGCTTACTGGAATGGTCAGCATAAAGGAAAAGAAATGCCCAATGGCACTTACATTTATTGGGGAGAAGTTACACTTTTAAATGGTGAGAGGGAAAGAGTGAATGGAACGATAAATTTAATTAGATAATTTGACAGTAGGCAGGAAGATGCCAGAACAAAAAAGGCTACTTTCATCCAAGAAAGTAGCCTTTTTTGTAAAGATTTACCACTTACCACTAACCACTAACCACTTCTACCTGTCGGTAGACAGACACCACTAAATAAAACTATTTTTTCTTCTTAGGCTTTGCCTTAGCTTTCTTCTTTTTCTTCGGCTTAGCAGCTTCTAATGCACCTGGTAATTCTTCTTCTATAATGGCTTTGACATCTTCTAAAGATAATTCCTTGGCTTCTTCGGAGGTCATTTTACCATCTTTACCTTTCGGTAATTTGACATTTAGTTTGCCAAATTTGATGAATGGCCCCCATCGGCCATTTTGAACAGAGATTTTTTCTTCCTCCCAATTATTGACATATCGGTTCGCTTCTTTTTCAATCTTGGCAGCAATCAAATCGTGTTGCTCTTGGGTCGTTAAATTATCTGGGTCAAAGCGTTTTGGAATATTTACAAAGAATTTGTCCCATTTTAGAAACGGTCCAAAACGACCTTTTCCTTGAGTATAAGCAATGCCTTGGTAAGTGCCAATGGGTCTTTCTTCTTCTAATTTTGCATCAATCAATTCTTTTGACCGTTCCATGGTAATGGTCATCGGGTCTTCTCCTTTTGGAATAGACACATATTTGTCACCAAACTTTACATAAGGACCAAAACGACCAATCGCTACCGAAACATCTTGGTCTAAGTATTGACCTAAGTCTTTTGGTAATTGGAATAAATCTATGGCCTCATCGAAAGTTATGGTTTCTAAAGACTGTCCTGGTCTTAAATTGGCATATTTAGGCTTTTCTCCTTCTTCTAATTCATCGGGTGCACCGATTTGTACTAAGGCACCATATCGAGACATTCTAACTAATAGCGTTCGACCAGTTTCAGGGTCTTTTCCTAATTTTCTTTCTCCTGAAGCTCTATCTGCATTTTCTATCGTGTATTGTACCGTTTCATGGAAAGGCGTATAAAACGTCTTTAACATTGCCGTCCATTCTTCATTCCCTTCCGCGATTTCATCGAATTTTTCTTCAATACCAGCGGTAAAACCATAATCCATGATATTCTGGAAATGGAGCGATAAGAAATCTACTACAATTTTACCTAAATCAGTAGAGTAGAGGCGATTCGAGGTAGACCCAGTAATCTCTGTTTCAATCTTCTTTTCTACCTTATTATTGGCTAGGGTTAAGACGGAATATTCCCGTTCTACACCTTCTCTACTTTCTTTGACAACATAGCCTCTTTTTTCTTCCATTATTTTGCCAATGGTTGGCGCATAAGTAGAAGGACGGCCAATGCCTAGTTCCTCTAATTTTTTAACTAAACTGGCCTCTGTATATCTTGATGGAGGACGGGTAAATCGTTGTAAACCAGTCATTTTGTTCAAGTCTAATATTTGCCCTAAACGCAATGGAGGCAATACGCCATCTACTGTCTCATCTTCATCATCATCCGTTGATTCAATATAAACTTTTAAGAAACCGTCAAATTTCAATACCTCCCCAACTGCCGTTAATTGGGCATCTTGCATGGTGGAAATATCAATCTTAACTGTTGTTTTTTCTATCTCAGCGTCCGCCATTTGAGAGGCCAAAGTACGTTTTCTGATTAAATCATATAAGCGTTGTTGGTCTCTATCTTGGGTAACGACTTGCTGATTGAAGTAGGTAGGACGAATGGCTTCGTGGGCTTCTTGTGCACCCGCTTTCTTGCTTTTGTACTGTCTAGTTTTTACATAATCTTTGCCAAAATCCTGCTCTACTATATCCGCAATTTCTCCAATTGCTTGCTCACTCAAATTTGTTGAATCCGTTCTCATATAGGTTATGAAACCTTGTTCATACAAACGTTGAGCGTTTGACATCGTTCGTTTTACCCCAAAATTTAGCTTTCTACTAGCTTCTTGTTGTAAGGTAGAGGTAGTAAAGGGAGCCGCTGGCTTTCTTTTCCTAGGTTTGACATCAACTTTACCTATAGTGAAATTTGCTGGATTACAGTTATTTAAAAAGGCTTGTGCTTCTGCTTCAGTCTCATATCTAACAGGAGATTCCGCTTTTAGCGCTACCATTTTCCCTTGCGCATTTTTTACATCAAAAACCGCTGAGATTTTAAAATATGGAGAAGATTTGAAATTTTGGATTTCCCGCTCTCTTTCTACTACTAATTTTACAGTAACGGATTGAACTCTACCTGCAGATAATTGTCCTTTTACTTTTTTCCATAAAGTACCAGATAGTTCAAATCCAACCAATCTATCTAAAATTCGTCTTGCCTGTTGGGCATTTACTAAATTTAAATCGACCGTTCGAGGAGTGGTAATGGCTTTTTGAATAGCGGATTTTGTAATTTCTCTAAAAACTATTCTTTTGGTCTTGTGCTCATCTAAGCCTAATTCTTTGCATAAATGCCAAGAAATGGCCTCTCCTTCTCGGTCCTCATCCGTTGCAAGCCATACTTCATCCACTTTATCTACCCAAGCTCTTAAATCTTTAACTACCTTCATTTTTTCCGGTGGAACAACATAGACTGGCTTGAAATTATTTTCAATGTCCACACCGTCTTTATTCTTCTGCAAATCCCGTATATGCCCAATGCTGGACTTGACCTTAAAGTCTTTACCGAGGTACTTTTCAATTGTTTTTGCTTTAGCAGGTGACTCAACAATTAAAAGGTTCTTTGGCATAATTAATTAGTTTATTTTTATCATTTTCCTATACCTTATTATATATGTATATATAAGGAAAATGGAGCGGTTATTATTAAAAAATGGAATTTCTATTACTCGTCCTTAACGGCAAATATTTCGAAAAAGTTTTACCAAAACATTTGCAAATGTATAAATTTTGTTTTTGTAAAGAAATTTATGGGAGGATTCTTAGGGAAATGAACCTAGTTTTAAAGGAATTATATTCAATTTAATCTTTCAAAAAGTTGCACTGTAAACTGTTGATTGTCAGTTATTTAAATTAATTTTTTTTGAAAAAAATAAGGTTTATAAAAAAAAATATTTTTTTTTTGAAATGTTTTGACAAAGAACGGAATTAAAATATTTAAAGATTCTGCCAAAGAAATTAAAATAAAAAAGTTTTATTTCAGAGGATTATCGGCGAAATGTTCAAGTAATTCTTTATTTGTTAGTTACTCATCAAATACCCAAATTCTCGTAATCGTGCCTTGAATTCTGCTAAGTTCTTCTTATCTACTAAAATATGATAACCTTCTCCTTTAAAGCATAAACTTTTCAATTTTCCATCTCTAGCAATTAGTTTTATTAATTCTGGATTATCTGCTGGAATTTGATAAACGACCATGGAAGGCATTTTTGCTAAAGGGTCTATTTTTTGATGTAATTGGTTAAAAAAAGCAACCCAATTTGACGGTAAATCTTCTGTTACAGTTTGTTTAAATTGTCTGATTTTGTTAACTAATTCTTTTTTGTCAGCAATACCTTTTAAGAAAATAGAGAAATCTGTTTTGAATCGATTGGGTGTTACTTTTTCTGTATAAGGTTCTAAAATAATAGCCGCGGTTGTATCATCTTTATCAGAAATGATGGTCAACGAATCCACCGAAAGTTCTATTTTGGAATGACTAATTTCTTCAGGTGCATCATAACGAGTACGTTGCCCCGATACATAGGCTCCTAACTTATTCAAGCGTACATATTTTAAACCATCATAAGGCGAATCGCAAGTTTGGCCCATGATGCTTCCATCTACCGCCTCATAGGCAATATCCATTAAGCCAAAAGCTGCAAAAAGATATAAAGTACCTTTTAAAGTCGGTAAGGTAATGGCTCGGTCATATCGTTCATTGTCGATGTAATGTTTTTGTTCTGTATAGGCATATCGCTCATATTGAACAACTGCGTCGTATTCATAAAATAATTTGTTTTTAGCTGTATAACTTTTCACGGGGCGAATATCTATAAAACTAAATTTTAAATATTTTAATATGTTTTCCACCGCGACCCATCCATTTTCTGGTAATTCTGAGAGTAAATGGACAAAATGGGGTTCTACTTTTTCTAGATAGTAGGTTTCCGCATAAGCAGTTCCTTTTAAGTAAGTCAATAATTTGTACACCGAGGTATAACTATTGACGTAGTAGGACTGAATTAATGTTTTGATTAAAATATGGTGTGCCGAGGTACTAGATGCCGCTCCCATCGTACTTATTAATCCTGATAATAAATTAGTTCGCATCAATCCGAATAACTTGGATTTTTCATTTGGATAAAATTCTGTTAGATTGAGCTTACGTTGCATTTTTCCTAGCGAACTAACCTGTGGTTTTCCTTTAGCAGAAGTCTTGATGTTTCCTTGTTGGGAATAGGCTAAAAGTCGAGGTAATTCCAACATGATGTCAACTTCTCCACGTTCGTATACATGCGATACGGCTGGTAACTCTTTAAGCGGACTAAGTTTGGAACCTGTGGGTGCATCATAATAAATGGTGATAATCCGTCGTACAGAAGGTTCTATGTAAAGCGTATATTCTGGTGTCTTTAGCGAAGAATAACGGTGGATATTTACATACCTAAAAAACTTAAATTCTTGCTTTATCAATACTTGTTTGTAACCACTATACCCACTTTTGGTAGCTTCATAGACTTTAAAGCCAAGACTAGTTTCTATTTCTTTTTGGGTCATTTTTTCCTCCCAAACCAACTCATCTAAGAGTAAAGCAACTTGCTCTGGTAGACTGGCTTTAAAAGCATCAAATAATTCTTTATTTAAATAAGGTAGGGTTACAAACAATGCCAAATCTCGCTTTGTCCAACTGTTATAAGTCCCAATCAGAATGATTTTATCGGGCACTTCTTCTTCCATTAGCAGCGTCATATTCTTTTGTACGAAGGCTCTGGTCAAAGCAAAGAAACTTTCCTTTAAATCAGCCAATGTATAGCCTTTCTCAAAAGCGTCTGCTACTAATTCATGTTGGTTTTCTACGTACATTTTTTGTGATTGAAAGGCTGAGAGGCGGAAGGGCTGAGAGGCAGAGAGGCTCTGGAAAAAGTTCTCCCGATAGCTATCTGGACAAGTGTCAAACTCAAGCTTACAAAGCATTGACAATGAATTACTTTAAAGTGTTTTTTTGATTTTGACACTTTTTTGAACACTCCCGCCTTATCTTCCAATACTCCAACTCAACTCCTTTTAAATTTTTATCGTTTTATCGTTTCTTAAAATATTATAATATGACTATTCTCTAAGGCTCCGCCTCTCAACCCTTCCGCCTTTCTACCCCAATATATACTCAATATCCTCTTCCGATAAAGCTTTCAATGAACCATCCGCCGAAATTACATTATCGAATAATTCTTTTTTCATTTGCTGCAAAGCTAGAATTTTCTCCTCAATACTGCCCTCTGTGATGAGTTTGTAAGCCAAAACTTTATTCTTTTGCCCAATTCTGTGTGCTCTGTCAATAGCTTGATTTTCAGCAGCTACATTCCACCAAGGGTCGAAGATGAAAATCGTATCAGCCGCCGTTAAATTCAAGCCTGTTCCTCCTGTTTTCAAAGTCATTAAAAAGACTTTACAATTTGGGTCATTTTGGAATCGATTGACCAAACTCTGTCTGTCTCTAGTCGCCCCCGTCATACTTACGAAGTCAATACCTAATTCTTCCAACTGGTCACATATCAATTCTATGGTCGCTAGGAAATTGACGAAAACTAAGGCTTTATGACCGTTCGCTACAACGTCAATCAACTGTTCTTGTAGCAACTCCCTTTTGGGTGATGGGATTTTACCTTCACTATATTTTTCGGGAGTTGAGGCAATTTGTCTCAATTCATTTAAAGCTTGAAAAATGAAAAATCTAGACTGCTGCATGCCTTTGGTCGCAATAGACGTTTCAATCGCTGTTTTGTAAAAACTACGTCTACTTTCATAGAGCTTACGTTGTTTTTCTGACATTTCGATAAACAACGTTTGTTCAATTTTATCAGGTAAATCCTTTAAGACATCTTTCTTTAATCGACGCAAAATAAAAGGGAATATCTTTTTTCTCAACTGCATAATAGCAGTTTTATCATTGTCTTTTTGTATCGGTGCTAAGTAGTTTTCACTGAACTGGTTTACTGTTCCAAACATGCTTGGATTCAAGAATCTAAAAAGCGAATAGAGTTCTCCTAAATTATTTTCTATCGGTGTTCCACTTAATGCCAGTCGGTGTTGACCGTTTAACAACATCGCAGCCTTTGTAGTCTGCGCTTGTAAGTTTTTTATATTTTGAGATTCATCTAGAATGACATAGAAAAAGTTTTCCTCTTGGAAGCTTTCTATATCGTTTCTCATCAATGCATAAGTAGTGAAAATGAGATGATGTTCTCGAGCTTTGACAATATTTCGACTACTTCCATAATACGTGTAAGTAGTTAATTGAGGCGCAAATTTTTCTACTTCTGACCGCCAATTGAATAATAAACTACGAGGCATTACTATCAATGTTGGTAATTCCTCTTTTGGATACGAATCAGCTAAAATGGCTATAGTTTGTAGTGTTTTCCCTAATCCCATATCATCTGCTAAACAACCACCTAAGTGCTTTTCTTGTAAGTATTTTATCCATTTATACCCATCTTTTTGATAGGGTCGAAGTTTGGCATTTAGTTTTGGGTACTTATATTTTTTACTGCCCAATTCATTGAAACCTTCAAAAATAGCGCGAGACTTTTGAAATTGTTTGCCGGTTATTTTTTCATTAATTAAGTCCTCTACTAAGGGTAAATCGAAAAACGATAATTCAACTTTGCCTTGTTCCTTTTTTCTAAAGATGCGCTCTAACCTTTTGACATAAGCATCGTTCATTAATGCATGCGTTCCATCACTTAATTTAATGTAATTATTCTTTCTCAACTGAGCAATGGCATCAAATAAATCTACTTTCTCTTCTCCAAAAGTTAGGTCGACACTACCTTCTAAAAAGTCTATTGAATGCGATAGATTCATGTTGACTTTCGGTGGGTTGGTAGAAATTTTATAAGATTTCAATTTTTCTGCACCGAAAAACTCAAATTGGGTCAATAATTCTACTAATTCATTATAAATAAAACCGCTGGCTACTTCTCTTGGGATAATAAACAATCCGTCTTCAAAAACGACGACTGCACGTTCTTCTTTTTTCTTTCTTGGCGTATGTTTTTTTAATAATTTACTTACCAAGGCAGTCACTTCTTCTAAAGGGTCTTGTTCAATATACTTGACAGTGATTTGCTTTTCTAATTCATTTATTTCTGCATATTTAAACAAGTCAAATTGCTCTAAAACGCTGACCGATAAATCAGGTAAAGACTGCCCGACGCGCATAAATAAAGAATCATCTACATCCACTTTTTCAAAAACTAAACTTGGTCTTGCATAGATTTTATCTTCACTATGAATCACCTTATAGCCATCAAAAGAAAGGTCAATGTTTTCTAAATAGGAAAATAATAAGGAGAAGAATACGGTAGTATCCGTTTCTTTAATTTCTGTTTGAAAATAACTTAAATTTTTATAGCCACTTCCAAGTGCTTGAATATCAAATAGTTGTTGTCCAACTAAAGCTGTTTCTTCATTTAATAACAAAAAATCGCTATGCTGTTCGTTCTTGACAATTAAGGTAACTTCACTTTTCCAGAACGGTTCGGCAGTGGCGAGTCGTTCTATATTTTCTTCTTTAGTTAAACGAATGGCAAATTTGCCCACATCTTCTGAAAAAGATAAGGCTTCCATTTGTAGGTCAACTAGATTCTGCGTCCTTTTTAATAAATCAATTAGATAATCGTGTTCCGCAAGATAGATGCGTTCTGCTGGTTTTTCCCAATCAATGACAAAACTATTTTTCTCTGAAATTTGCTCAATAGATTTTAACAAATTACGGACAACTCCACTATAGCCTAAATAACTTACTTCTATGTTTTTTCCTTTGCCATCTACTATTAAAAGATAAGCTCCATAATCGTCAAAATTGATTTGGAAATAGATTTTGGGGTGTGTTTTTGCCTTAGAATCGCTTGATTTTTGGCGACGGAAATGTTCGAAGATAGAATTGTTTTCCATAGCGAGCAAAAATAAACAATTCTAAAGGTTTTAAGGCTGATTTTTAAGACTAATTTTTTGATGATTGTGTTAAAAAAATAAGAATTTTGGACAAGTTTATCCTGAAAATAAAGGTAGTTGACACTATCTCTTCTTTTAGGTTAGTATGTTCAAATGTAAAGGAGCAAATTTGTATTCCTATTTCTAGCTCCAACGGAGCGAAATATAATAACTTAGGGCGCAAGCCCTAAGATTGATAAACTAACTTATCAGGACTAAGAGCGCTGAAAGT
>CALLVC010000342.1 GCA_938010785.1 uncultured Saprospiraceae bacterium | reverse complement strand
AGCCGTCCCGATAGTTATCGGGATTGAACAAATAAATAACGCAGCATAACATGAAGAAGTGTAAACTTCTGAACCGCAAAGCGGACGGGCTGCCTAAGACGCCGATTTAAGTGTCAAAGATTTATGAATGATAGCACTAGTATAGTATCGGTTCACGGTGAACGGTATACGGTTCACAGTCGACCTTAAGACAACTTTTCGAATATATTGCTTACTTAGTAAATAAAAATAAGTTCCCGTTGTACTATTTTTTGTTGATTTATTTTATTAAAAAAACTATTTGTTTTTTATATTAAAAAAAATCAACTTTGCAGATAGATGAAAGTAACCACTTCCAAATATCTGATTTTACTGTACGATAATACCCTAAATGGGTTACTTTCTGCTATTTTTGATGCTTACAGACTAAAATTAGATGACTTTGATATTATCGCCAATCAGGATTTTCAAGAGCAATTGTTTAAACCTACCTTACAAATCTCTACTAATAAAGCCAAAGCTAATCGAATAAAAATTGGCTTAAAAAGAAAAACTGGTCAAAATCTGCTCCCCTATTTACAAGCTTCTTTTAATCAAGCATCTGGTAAAGAAGTGCATATTTATCAATTTGTAGAGAAAATTTTTAGTCACTAAGTACTGTGTTATACGCCGAACAGCCGAAGGCTGCGAGACAAAACTTAAAATAATTTTTATCATACGGTACTATGGAATTTTGAAAAATATATTTCTATTCATACATCAGATACTTAGCCCGTACTTTCTGGAATTCCAGCAATCCCTCTTGCCAAGTGGCTTTTATTTCTGCTTCCGTTTTACCTTCAATTATTTGCTTTCTTAATTTATCTCCGCCCGCTAATTTATCAAAAAATAAATTCTTTAAAAAGAAAGGCTCATTTTTTGGCATATTTTGATAGGCATCGATTAAAAAACTAAGGTCTATTCCTCGGTTGTTTCTAATTTTCTCCAGAGCTATTCTCGTTAAATCATGCCCTTGACAAACTTTCCCTTTGTGTTTTGGATATTTCGCTCCTGGCATTGGCTTTGGGGTAAATTCATAAGCCCCACCTGCTAAATCTGGATGGCCATAAACTTGAAATTGAGTATTGGTCCCTCTACCAACACTTACCGTCGTTCCTTCAAAAAAACAAAGCGATGGATATAAATAAATCGAACGGTTGTTAGGTAAGTTAGGTGAAGGTTTTATAGGTAATTCATAAATCTCTTCATGGTTATAATTTTCACAAGAAATGGTCGTCAATTCACATTCAATTCCTCCTTTTAACCATCCTTCCCCATTAACCATTTTAGCATATTCTGCTATCGTCATTCCATGCACCACTGGAATCGGATGCATCCCTACAAAAGATTCATAACCAGGTGCTAAAATTGGTCCATCCACATAATGTCCATTGGGGTTTGGACGGTCTAACACGAGTACTTCTACCCCATTTTCTGCACACGCCTCCATCACATAATGCAAGGTTGAAATGTAAGTATAAAAACGAGCACCAACATCTTGGATATCAAAAATAACTAGGTCGATATTTGATAATTGTTCAGGCTTAGGTTTTTTATTTTTACCATAAAGGGATAAAAGTGGAATACCTGTTTTTGTATCTATTCCGTCAACTACTTTTTCGCCCGCGTCCGCTTTTCCTCTGAACCCATGTTCTGGAGCAAAAATCGTTTGAATGTTGATACCTAAGCTTAAAAAAGTGTCTGCTAGATGCGTATTACCAATCATAGAAGTTTGATTGACAACTAAGGCGATGTTTTTATTGTTGATTAAATCATAATATTGGTCTATTCTTGCTGCACCCACTAGAATCGGCTTCGTATCAGCTGTTTGATTTTCTAGACCTTTTGCTTGAGTCTCAGTGGCCTTTTGTTCAGGGACGGTGCAATTCGTCCATAGAAAAAAGGATAGTAAAAGAACAATGGTGATTTTTAAATTCATAATATTTAAGATGAACTAGGTGTTTTTAATCCTTATTATTAGCTTTACATTAAGGCAGTAAAACTATCATTTTTTGTCCATTGCAGGAAACTTTTATTAGAGAATTAGGAATCTTTCAAAAATAAGCTCATGACACTAGAAATAATGGCCTTTGGTATTACCAAAGATATCGTTGGAAAAACATTAATCAATTTTGATTTACCTGATGGAAGCTCCGTAAAAGAGTTGAAGGAGAAATTGACGGAGCGTTATCCTGAAATGGAAGCTTTGACTTCTTTGTTAATTGCAGTCAATGAAGAGTATGGTGATGAAACACATATTTTAAATGAGCGAGATGAGATTGCGTTGATTCCCCCTGTAAGTGGTGGGTGATTTCAATGGTTTATTAAATTAATACAACTTTAATTTTGTTTAATTACTTCCTCCGTTTTTGTAGTTGTCTGACTATCAATATTTTGCGGATGAAAGGTGACTCGATAATAATAAAGTCCAATTAAAAATACCAAGAGCCCTAAGCCTATATAAGAGACTTTCCAGCCCCACATATTACCTAAATATTCATCGGGGTCTATTCCAAGAGATTTTTGGAAGGCTTCGAAATGTTTAAACATCTTTGACTAATTTTAAATGATTTTTATGCAAAATTAGTCAAATGTTTTTAAAAATATCTAGGCGTATGCACTTTCCGTACCTTATAATCTAAATCATACCCAACCATTAATTCAAATGACCCTTGCGTACTATTTCCTATTTCTGTCAAAGTGAAATCATAAGCGGCGCCTATCCGCATCCCATTATCCAAAATAAAAGAGAACCATATATCAGCTGAATCATTGGAACTCTCTCCTCCAAATAAGGGCACTTCAAAAGCAGAACGATAAGCAACACCCAACCAAAATACCTCATTAAACAATAAAGAAAAATCAATATCGAATTCCGTTGGCGCTCCAACTTGAGAAATGGTTTGTTGATTGGCGGAAAAATCGGACAATAAACCTACATTTTTAATTAATAAGGAAGGCTTAAAAATTAAACTTTTACCCGCTAATTCGATAGCTGCTCCTGCCATAAAATAATAGTGTCGATAAAATTTATCTCCATTTCGGCTATTATTCGCATCAATTTCACCTATAAAATCTCTTAAATCATTTTCAATAACATGAGGAATTGAAAAACCTGCATAAAATTTTGTGGAATAATAATATAACCCTGCTCCAACATTAGGTACCAGTCGTGTGGGATTACTATTCGCATAAATTGGGTCAATAGCTTGCGGGTCTTTAAAATTTAATTTATTCCAGTCTGCTCGCCAATTTATTAAACCCATTTGCAGGCCGATTGATAATTCCCCTTTAGCAAAAGGAAAATGATAGGCATATACAAAATTAGCGGTTGTGGAACTCCTTGCTCCTATTCTATCATTAATAAAGGTAGCTCCGAGAGAAACTCGCTTACCGATAGGACTTTGTAAGGCAAAAGTTTGGGTCGTTGGTGAGTACTTGAACGAATCATCTCCTAGGGCTTGTTTTAAGCCCCACCATTGTTCTCGGTATAATATGTTCACAGACATAAAATCTTTACTTCCTGCATAGGCGGGATTAAAGACCTGTGAATTGAACATGTATTTTGTAAACATAGGGTCTTGTTGGGCCATTAACATCCCATACATTCCCCCGATATAAATGAATAAAAGTGTAATCTTTCTTGTCATTTTCTGAAATAGTTTCTATTTCAGCAGCATAAATACATTCTTTAGATATTCTAGCTGTTTAAATTCGAGTGAAAATATTTACTAGAATGCTAATAATGATTTAAATTAACTAGATGCTTACTGAACTGAGTTTGGTTATCAAGATGGATTATGTCAGACAATCAATGATTTACATTTTAACAATTAAACATATTCAAAAAATGTATAAATAATTGATTTTCATAATGCTTTACATTACATAATCAATTAATATTTATATCAAAAAATATGCCTTCTTCTGTTAAAGTCTTGAAAATGAATAGAATTGAAGGTTTATGTCTAAAATTAGCAATTGGAATTTGCTTTACTTTTAAGCTAAATCAAATGATAAAACGGAATGGAAAGTATTTTTTGGACTAAATCTGCTTTTATTAATTAGGATTTGGTAATTTAGCAATAATTTTAAGTAGTTGGACCGAAATAAACAACTATTATCTAGTCCTTACACTAGCATGCGTATATGAGAAATTGTCAATTCTGTGATAAAGAACTTTTAGATGAAGCTCGCTTTTGTCATCACTGTGGTGCAAAGGTAAAAGCCCCTGTCGCTGATACCGCCGAACAAGTCATCACTTACGAAGCTAAATACCCCCTTAATTTTCGACAACTAAAAGGATTATCCAGCGAAATCAAACAATATTTTGTTCAAGCCTTAGACAAAAGGATTAGTGAAACGCAGAATCCAGCTAAGAAAAAACATTATATAAACCGATTGATGCAATCTGATTTTCAGAAGGTTTTTGAATTACGTGCTCGTCAATTGGCAGAAGATGCTTATACCATTCATAGCAAACAAGGCAATACTATTCCACAGGAAGTAGACCAGTTGCTAACTAAATCTTTTGATGGCTTACTAGACTATTTTATGGTTAAATATTGCCAAGATTTAAATGAAGTAAACATTCCAGATGAGGCATTGAAGTATGAAGGCAAGAAAAAAGAAGAGACTGATTTGCAAACAATGGTCGTAGATTTCTTGGATTTAGAAAGTGAAGAAGTCCAAATATATACTGATTTTATCACTATGCCGCTGCGTAAGTTGCAGAATGCTAGTCGAAATTTCCTTTTCCCTGCTAAAGATGAAAAAGTACTTTTAATTGCAGACCAAACTGTTTTTGGTACTTGTCGAGAAGGTTTTGCTTTAACGGAAGATGCACTTTATTGGAAATCTCATTTTAAAGAACCGCAAAAAGTGTTTTACCATCAAATCGAAACGGTCAAAAAAGAAAAAGATTGGCTCTTGATTAATGATATTTTTTTCAATGTTAACCCTACCGTTAATGGAAAAATGGTCTTTTTATTAAATAAATTAAAGACTTTGGATTAGTTACTTTTAAGTATTCTACTGAACACTACTATATTAAAGTATGTATTTTACTATTAATCAACTAGCTAGTTGAAAGTCAGGTGAATTAGACTTAGCTAGTGTTCGACCAAATTTAAAATGACGGGTGAATGTATCGTTCGTAACCGCCAAATGAATTTGGCGGTAGGGCGAACGAAAAGTCAAAATCGTAATATATAAATCTTTGAAAAATTGATAGTCGATGTTTGAAGATTGCATCTTCAAACCAATATTTTAGCATTTTTTAACTTTTATCAGTCGATTACATATTATAAAAACGACTTTTCGTTCGCCCTATTCCGTGTTATTAAATATCCGTGTTACTTTATTCTTAACACGGATATTTAATAACACGGAACTAGATGTTTTAAGCAGCAAAGCGCCTCGATGTTTGAAGATTGCATCTCCAAACCAATATTTTAGCATTT
>CALLVC010000341.1 GCA_938010785.1 uncultured Saprospiraceae bacterium | reverse complement strand
TTATTTTGTTCTTAGTTTTTTACTTAAAAACAGGAGTTATGTTGATATAATAGCTTGCCCGTATGGGACTGTTTTTAAGGAGAAAAATAAGGGCAAAAGAAGCAGCATAAATTGTAAGTTTATTTTTTCATCGTTCCTTATAGGTTGAAAATAAAAACCTCCAAACTGTGCGAATTGTTTGCGGAACAGTTTGGAGGTCAATATTTATTTTTCAGTGATTGGATTTAATTATTTTGCTTTTCTAGCTATCACTGCCTTCACTTTATTAATAACATCTTGGATGCCAATGCCATATTTATTCATCAAATCTAGTGGTTTTCCACTTTCACCGAAAGAATCATTGACGGCTACATATTCCTGTGGAGTAGGGAGGTGTTGAGCTAATACTTGTGCAATGCTATCTCCTAAACCACCATGTCTTTGGTGTTCTTCTGCTGTTACCACACAACCCGTTTTTCTAACAGATTTTAATACGGCTTCTTCGTCTAATGGCTTGATGGTATGGATGTTTATCAATTCACAAGAAATACCTTCTTTCGCCAATTCTTTGGCTGCTTCAATGGTGAACCAAGTCAGATGACCTGTTGAAAAGATACTGACATCAGTTCCTTCATTTAACATTAATGCTTTTCCGATTTCAAATTTCTGATGCTCTGGAGTAAAAACAGGCCATCCCGGTCTTCCAAATCTTAAATATACTGGACCGTGGTGGTCTGCAATGGCAATAGTTGCCGCTTTAGTTTGGTTATAATCACATGGATTAATAACGGTCATGCCCGGTAACATCTTCATTAAACCAATATCTTCTAGAATTTGGTGGGTGGCACCATCTTCTCCCAAAGTTAAACCTGCATGAGAAGCACAAATTTTGACATTCTTATGGGAATAAGCAATTGATTGACGGATTTGGTCATAAACTCTTCCTGTTGAAAAATTGGCAAATGTACCCGTATAAGGAATTTTTCCACCAATAGCCAAGCCTGCTGCTACACCCATCATATTTGCTTCTGCAATTCCTACTTGATAAAATCGCTCAGGACTTTGCTCAATAAATTTTTGCATTTTTAAAGAACCAATTAAATCTGCACATAGGGCAACTACTTGGTCATTCTTTTTCCCTACTTCTGCTAACCCTGCACCAAAACCATCTCTGGTAGATTTTTTTCCTGTAGAAACAAGTTTGTCTAACATATTTACGATTTTATGAATTTTCAATTTAAGTGGCAAAAATAACCGATTATAACAGGATTACCAATTACCTAACAAGAAATAAATTATTTTACTTTTTTCGACCAATGTATGAGGTGTTTTAGCTGTGGAAAAGACCTTTAATTGATTTATTTCTTTTTTCGCATAGAATGAATTAGCTTTGAGGCAAACCTTAATAAAATTTTCATCATGTTTAGAATTTTTACACTTTGTTTCTTCACTATTTTTCTTACCGACTTAAACGCTCAACATACCCTAATTCTTAATCAACAAGAAAGAGCTGAAGTAATTGATGATATTCTAGAAGATCGTCTGGATAATCTGTTGCCTGAATTGATGCGGAGAGAAGGAATTGATATGTGGGTGATTATCTCAAGAGAATATAACGAAGACCCTGTTATGAAAACCATGCTTCCAAGCACTTGGTTATCTGCTAGAAGACGGACCATTATGGTTTTTTATGATAAAGGAGGAGATAATCCTTTGGAAAAAATTGCCATTGCTCGATATGATGTGGGTAAATTGCTCAAAGGCGCTTGGGATTTAAATGTTTTTCCCGACCAATGGGAAGCCTTAGTCGATGTGATTAAAGACCGAAAACCTAAAAAGTTAGGTATCAATAAATCTGAATATTTTGCCTTGGCAGATGGCTTGGTGAATACGGAATATGAGCAGTTTATGGAAAAGTTGCCAAAGAAATATAAAAAACGAGTTGTTACGGCAGAAAGACTAGCCATTGCTTGGCTAGAGACTCGTTCGGAGAAAGAATTGCAGATTTATCCCATGATTTGCCACTTAGGACATAAAATATTACAAGAAGGTTTATCAGAAAAAAATATTCATCCGGGTATCACTACGACTACTGATGTGGAATGGCAATTGCGCCAATTAGTTACTGATTATGGCTTAAAAACATGGTTTCATCCCTCTGTTTCGGTTCAACGTGCAGCTCAAGGAAATCAAGAGTTTTTGCGCTCTTTTTCCCGACGACCAGACCAAGAAGTCATACAAATGGGGGATTTACTACATGTAGATTTTGGCATTACTTACCTCAGATTAAATACCGACCAACAACAGCATTTTTATGTATTGAAACCCAATGAAAAAGAAGTGCCTGCTTATTTACAGGCTGCTTTGAAAAATGGAAATCGTTTACAAGATATTTTAACCGATAATTTTAAAGCTGGTAGAACGGGTAACCAAATCCTTTCCGCTTCTCTAGACCAAGCAAAAGCAGAAGGTATCAACGGTTCCATCTACACACATCCAATTGGATTACACGGGCATGCTGCTGGACCAGCTATTGGAATGTGGGATAAACAACAAGGAGTGAAAGGTACCGGAGATTATGAACTCTATCCTAATACAGCTTACTCTATAGAACTATTTGCTGCTAAGGAAATCCCAGAATGGGGTAAAATCGTTCGGATTATGTTAGAGGAAGACGGAGTCTATGGAAAAGATGGATTTTATTTTTTAGATAATCGGATGGAAGAAATTTTATCTATTCCTAGGAGTAAATAAAACTAATGATTGGGTAAGAATATTGTAAAAGAAGTGCCTTCTCCATAATTGGATTGAACAACTATTTTTCCATTGTGTAAATCAATGATTTTTTTACATATGGCTAAACCTATTCCTGTGCCTTTGTATTCACTTTCTTTATGAAGGCGTTGGAAGATACCAAATATTTTATTTTGGTACTCTTTTTCTATGCCAATTCCCGTATCTGATATAGTAATATTATACCCATTTTTTTGGACAATACTTTGTACCGTTATTTTTAGCGGTCTGTTGGAATCTCTAAATTTTAAAGCATTTCCTATTATATTTTGAAAAACTTGTCGAAGCCCTATTTTATTGCCTCTTACTTCTGGCAATGGCTTGATTTCTAGGATAGGTTTTACTTGATTTATGTCACTATCCAAGTCAAGAATAGCATCATTGACTACTTCATTCAAATCAACTGGTTCAAATTTTTGAAGCTTATTTACTTTTGAAAGCTCTAATAGACCGCTTACTAATTCACTCATTCTGTTTGAAGACTGCTGAATGAAATTCAAATACTCTTTTCCATCATCATCTAAATCATTATAATTACACTGCTTTAGTAAACTTGTGAAGGAAATTATTGTCCTTAAAGGACTTTGTAAATCATGAGATACGGCGTAGTTGAAATTGGTTAACTCCTGATTCTTTTCCTTTAATACCCTTAATTGAAATTCTGATTCTAATTCTTGGGTCAGATTATCTTTGTATAGCTGTAGGTCTTCATGAAGCATCTGTAAACCAGCTAAGATTTGGAAATGTCCCTCATCTTTTATTGTCGAAAGCAACTCATTCGTGATTTTACTTTCCCCTTTAGATATGTGTAATATATGTTTGAAAATATCTTCTAATACATTATCTGAAGTTGTATTTAACACTTTATTCATTTATGCTTTTTTATTGATTGGAGTGCTTCTTCTATAGTTTTGCAAACCGAATAGGATGGTACTTTTGTTTGAAACATCACAAATCGGATGGTGGTATTAATTAGGAAATTCTTTCCCGTGCAAAAAGTGGTATGGCTAATATTTGTAATTTTATTAAACCGTTGATATAAGGTTTTTCTGGTGATTGCATCTGGCCGCTCTGATGCTCTAAGGTCGACTAGAAATACATATTCCTCAAATTGTTGCCCCAATAATTCTATTTGGTCAAACATCGTATTGATAGAAAAGGGAGTCATTATGGGAATTTCTTTTAAATAAAGAAATCCACTTTCCTCTATCCATACACTTCCTTTTAGTGCTTCTATCTCTTCTGGAGTTGATGTTTCTGTATAGGGCCTTTTTTCAAGTATAAATGTGTTTTTTTCTTTTATGACCATAACTTGCTATTTTCCTTACTGCTATTTTGGGAAGAAGTCTTGTATTAAAAATTAAATTGAACCTTTGGTTTGTCAAATGATTTATTCCCTTGAAAGAATAGTTTGATTTGCCGGATAGATTAGGAGGAAAATTTTGTAGCGATTAATGATTTAAACGATGGACTGTTTATTTAGATAAAGTTTGCCTTCTTACCTAAAGGAAAGAGAGCGTATTTTTGTCCACCTAATTTATGATTTAATCTAAGATTATAGCTGTTTATATTGCAAAAACTTAACCAGTTTTAACTTAATCAGCGTATTTTTTATTTTTATGCTCTGCGAACGGGATAAAAAAGTGATTTTAAAAAGATGACAGAAGTCCGTACGGACGGTCTGACTTCTGACCTCTAAAACCATTTTCACAAATTTATCCCGTTTATTGTGTAAATCGTATTCCTTATCAGTTTGAACTGTAGAAAGGACGTAAGGATTTAAATACTTAAAGTAACCGATTAATCGAAAAAATGGGACACTGACTAAATTGAAAATAGGAGCTAACAGTGGAAGCAATAATATACCATATGGCTTTACTAAAAAAGGCATCATCGCTCCAAATCCGACAATAAAAAGGATAATTGCTATTGTCCATTGGACAAATTTGGGTAAGTTGTAGAATCCACTCAATTTTTTGCTTAAAGCTGTTTACATTTGTAGAAATAGGATATTAAGCTTAATGTTTAGACAAATTATACCTTTTTTGATAATTTGATTTTTATTAAAAGACAAACTCTTGGAAAAAATAGATATACAGATTTTAGATACAGATTTGGTGACACAAAATTGTGTTAATTTTGTCACTAACCCTTCATCAGGTGGTATTGATGTCTTTATTGGCACTGTGCGAAATCAAACCAAGGGTAAACGAGTCGTTAAATTAGATTTTGAGGCCTATATCCCAATGGCCATTTCTGAAATGAGAAAAATTGCTATTCGAGCCTGTGAGCAATGGCCTATTGAAAAAATATCGATGCACCATAGAGTAGGCACCTTAGATATCGAAGGGATTGCCGTCGTGATTGCGGTCGCTACTCCTCACAGAAAAGCTTCTTTTGAAGCCTGTCAATTTTGTATTGATACTTTAAAGGAGACTGTGCCTATTTGGAAAAAAGAATTTTTTGAAGATGGCGAAGTGTGGGTGGCTGCACATCCCTAATTAATTTTCAA
>CALLVC010000340.1 GCA_938010785.1 uncultured Saprospiraceae bacterium | reverse complement strand
GGAAACCCCTGCCGACAAGGTAGCCCTTTCTCCTACGCGCAAGGAATTTGAGGGCGATTATACGGTTGTGGTTTTTCCATACACAAAGGCGGCAAAGAAAAAGCCCGCTGATATTGGAGAAGACTTGGGTAAGTATTTGGTCGAGAACTCTCCAAATATCTCTGCTTACAATGTTATCAATGGTTTTTTAAACTTATCAGTAGATAGTAGCTATTGGACTAATTTACTGGAAACAGTAGCTGGTAATGATACCTATGGGCAAGAAGCATCCAATGGTAAAAAAATTATGATTGAGTATTCTTCACCAAATACCAACAAACCATTACACCTCGGACATATTCGAAATATTTTACTAGGTTGGTCTTGTTCTATGATTTACCAAGCGGCAGGATATGAAGTGATTAAAGTACAGATAGTCAATGATAGAGGGATTGCCATTTGTCGAAGTATGTTGGCTTGGCAATTATTTGGCGATGGAGAAACACCAGAAAGCTCAGGTATCAAAGGAGACCATTTGGTTGGAAAGTATTATGTGAAATTTAATACGGAGTTTGTTAAGGAATATTCAGAATGGCAGCAGACCAATGAGGCTAAGGAAGTTTATGCAGCCAAGAAAAAAGAAGACCAAGACGAAGCAGCTTTCTTTAAAGCCTATAAAAATGACTATTTCAATGAGTTCAGTTATTTAGGTCGAGATGCCAAAGCGATGTTGGTCAAATGGGAAGCCAATGACCCAGAAGTGCGAGCTTTATGGAAAAAGATGAATGGTTGGGTGTTAGGCGGTTTTGATGCGACTTATGATAAATTAGGCGTTACTTTTGATAAATTATACTTTGAATCTGATACTTATTTATTAGGAAAAGAGTTGATTGAAAAAGGCTTAAAATCTAAAGTGCTTTTCAAAGAAGGCAAACGAGTTTGGACGGACTTGAGTAATATTGGAATGCAGAAAAAAACCATTCTAAAAAGTGATGGTACCTCTACCTATACTTCTCAAGATTTAGGAACTGCCCAAATGCGATATAATGACTACCAAGCAGAAAAGGTAGTTTATGTAGTTGGAGATGAACAGATTTCTCATTTTCAAGGGGTGTTTGAAATCCTAAAACGATTGGAAGAACCATATGCTGAAGGCTTATACCATTTAGCTTACGGTATGGTAGATTTACCTACAGGTCGAATGAAATCACGGGAAGGAACAGTGGTGGATGCCGATGATTTGGTCGCAGAAGTGATTGCCGAAGCCCAAAAGAGTGCATTAGAACGAGGAGAATTGGTAGATATGGACAAAACCGAACAAGCCAATACCTTTCGACAGATTGGTTTGGGGGCTTTGAAGTATTTCATCCTTAAAGTGAATGCAAGAAAGCGAATGGTTTTCAACCCACAGGAATCTGTGGAGATGCAAGGTAACACAGGTCCATATATCCAATACGCTTGTGTACGATGCAGCGGTGTGGCTCGAAAAGCACCTGAAGTAAATATGATTTTATCTGCTGATTATACTGCTTTGCAGCCGCAAGAAAAGGATTTGATTTTGAAAATCTCTCAATATCCAGCTTTAATTCAAGAAGCTGCTGCTGCTTATGACCCTGCTATTGTAGCAGCCTTTGCTTACGATTTAGCGAAACTTTATAATAAGTTTTACCACGATATTAATATCCTTAAATCTGAGTCCGAAGCAGCTAAGGCGTTCCGATTAAAGTTGAGTGGGGTGGTGGCACGAACTTTGAAAAATGCGATGCATTTGTTGGGGATGGAAGTACCGCCTCGGATGTAATTAGAAAAAGTCCAGAATCAAATGTGGTGTTTAAACGTTAAGCACAAAAGTTTAAAAAGGTCAAATTTTCAAAATTTGACCTTTTTAGGTTTAGGTCGTAGGTTTATCTTCCTTTAAAATATTAAATAAGCCCATCCCTCGTTCATATAATTGAGGAATAGAATTAGCTCTAAGTCGTTGATTTTCCTTGTATAAAATCAGGTAATAATTTACGCCTTCCATATGCCAGCCTCGTTCTCTACTGAAAAAATGTAAAATCTCATCCGTCATTTTAAAACGAATATAATCTTCATCGTCTCCTTGTAAAAGATAATTACCAGAAAATTTTGGAAAGCGTTCAAAATCAATGTCTTGTTGCATCCCTAAATAGCTACCCAATTTGTTGAAAATGGTCTCTGGTTTCATCACAAATTGGGGTAAGCCCAAATTTTTAGACCGCATCAAAAATACTGTTTGCGCCACCAATCGCCGACTTTTCCCATATCCCGTTTCAAACTGATAGTCAAAGATTTTAATCCTATCTTCCATCCACTCGTCTTGCTTTTGCATGATATTGTTGGCAACACGGTTCTGTCCTTGTCTAAATAGTTCAAAATCAGATACCTCTCTAGTTACACTATATTCTTCTTGCAATACAAAATCCATTTTGAGTCGATGTGCAACCGCACGCATTTGACCTTCCCTTGAAGGGTTATGGTTTTTGGTTTGATTTCGATTTCGTTGATTTCGGTAGGCAGTAAATTTCTGTTTTGACATACAAGGACTTTCTTTTAAATTCGAGTAAAAATCAAAAATAAGAAACGTTCTTGAAAAATAGCACTATATCCCTAAAGTTTGCTTAATCTCTTCGGAATAAGCTGCACTTGTGCGTAGATTTGTGCCTTGTCCATCTCTCAGCGTAATAATAAAGCGGCCTTTGAAAAACCGTTTGGCTTCAAGGATAAAGTCTTGGTTAATAATAGTGGAGCGATGAACCCGCATAAAATTTGGCCCTAACTTTTCTACCAATTCATTTAAAGTTAAATCGGAGATATGTTTTGCGCCATCGACGGTATGAATCGTTACATATTTATCTTCAGCTTGCAAATAGGTAATTTCTTCAAAACGCAAAAGTAAGATGCGGTCTCCTTTTTTGACGGTCAAAGAAAAGGGTTCTTTTTTAGGTTGTAATTGTTGAAAGAGATTGGCTAAGTTTTTATAATCTAATTCGGGAGCGGGCGAGTGAAAATTATTTAATTTTTGAATGGTCTTTGACAAGCGTGCACTTTCCACAGGTTTGACTAAATAATCGACCGAATGCACCTCAAAAGCTTGGATAGCATATTGTTCGTAAGCAGTCGTAAAGACAACCATCGGTTGATAAGACAGAGCAGCCAACACTTCAAAACCGTTCTTATCAGGCATTTGAATATCTAAAAATACTAAATCTGGACGGAGATTTTCAATTTGTTGGATAGCATTGATTCCATTGTGTGCTTCCCCAATGATAATAAAATCAGTGGAATACGCCCCAATTAATTGACGCATTCTAAGTCGAGCTGCTGATTCATCGTCGATGATTAATACGCTATAGGTCATCTGTTTTGTTTTAATTTGTGTAAGGTCTTAGGCAAATGATTTTAATTTGCCTCGACCTAACCTAGGTATAAAGCGTTTTCTTATAAAAATGATTCAGCAGGAAATCATGTTGAAAACATGAAAGATACTGGGTCGAAGTTGAAAACTTCGACTATCGGTTATTGAGCGAAAAGCAGGAGATACTTTCAAAGTATCTCCTGCTAGGGGAGCCTAGAAAGCGATACTTTCAGCGTATTTAATATTTTGTGGGAAATTAATTTTGCAA
>CALLVC010000339.1 GCA_938010785.1 uncultured Saprospiraceae bacterium | reverse complement strand
TAAACAGATTGAAAAAAGGCGTTTATACACTGAACTTACACTTTTATATATTTAAAAATATGGTGTGTTAGGTGAAAAGCCAGCTATTCTCGCTTTGACTTTATCATTATATGAAAATATCAGTTATTTAGTTTTTTAGATGGAATACGTCAGCAAAGCAGCCTAGGAACACGTTTATTTAGGTGGCGGAGGCCGTTTGTTTACGCGGAGCGATTTAAACAAACTAGAATTTTTGTTTCTTTTTTTTCAATTGAAAAAAGAAAAGAACGTCTAGTAAAGATGCTTCCAAAAGATACAGGTTATCAAAGTTCCTACTAAAATATTCTAAAGTGAAAATTACTTTTTATTTAGCAAAATCTATTTCTTAGCCAATTTCTTCGCTAACAACGCATTAGTTGATTTAGGCTCAGCTTTCCCTTTCGATGCCTTCATTACAGCCCCCATAAAGAACCCAATTAGCCCTTTTTTCCCATTTTGATAAGCTTTTACTTTATCAGGATTTTGAGCAATAACATCATCCACTAACTTTTCTAAAAAGCCTTCATCAGAGGATTGCACTAAATTCATTGCCTCAGCAACTTCCAAAGGCATTTTCTTAGTTTTTAATAATTCAGGGAAGATACGTTGGTAAGCAATGGTATTACTTACTTTTCCATCATCAATCAATTGAATTAATGCGCCCAATTGTTGATGACTGGCAGGGAAGTCAGCAATGCCCACTTTCTCTTCGTTCAACCAAGGACTAATTTTATTAATTACTAAGTTAGCTGCACCTTTATAATTTTTAGTATGCTGGGTTAGGCCTTGAAAAAAGGTCGCAACACCTTTTTCCTCTGTTAATAACTTGGCGTTGTAAGCCGATAATTTATATTTTTCTATAAATGTCTTTTGCAATTCCCAAGGTAAGGCAGGCATGCCAGCTTTAATTTTTGCTAGATATTCATCTGAAATAACAACTGGTGGTAAATCTGGTTCTGGAAAATAGCGATAATCATGCGCATCTTCCTTATCTCTCAGCGGAGAAGTCGTTCCAGAAACAGGGTCAAAATTCAAAGTTTGTTGAGCAACTTTACCACCAGATTCCAATAGGTCAATTTGTCTTTTACGTTCAAATTCTATCGCTTTTCTAGCAAAACGCATAGAATTCATATTTTTAATCTCGCAACGCTCCCCAAATTTTTCTGCGCCTTTTAAGCGAACAGAAACGTTACAATCACATCTCAAAGACCCTTCTTGCATATTACCATCCGAAACGCCTAAATAGCGGACCAATTGACGCATGGCATTCATAAAGACATCTACCTCTTGGGCTGACCGAAAATCTGGTTCTGTCACCACTTCCAATAAAGGAACACCAGCTCTATTTAAATCAATAAAAGAAGCGTCTGGAGCAATATCATGAATAGATTTTCCTGCATCTTCTTCCATATGGATATGATGCATTCGAATATGTCGTTTACCTCCGGCTTCTGTTTCTACATCCATTCCTCCGCCAATACAAATAGGCATTCTATCTTGAGTGATTTGGTAGCCTTTGGGTAAATCGGCGTAGAAATAATTCTTTCTATCAAAATTATTCGTAGGACTTATTTTAGAACCTAAGGCCAATCCAAGTTTTACGGCATATTCAATCTGCTTTTTATTCAATCTAGGTAAGGTGCCTGGATGCCCCAAAGAAATGGTGCTGATGTGCGTATTCGGTGGCGCCCCAAAACTAGCATCATCTCCGCAGAAAGCTTTACTCTTGGTGCCCAATTGCACGTGTACTTCTAAGCCAATAACAGTTTCGTATTTATCGTAGACAGACATAGGTCGAGGTTGATAAGGTGATAAGTTGAATGAGGTTAATAAGTTGAATGAGGTTAATAAGGTAATGAGGGCTGAGTATTACCTTAATTAATTTAGTTTAAAATTTGATTTTTCTTTTTAAACTTTCACTAATTCAATTCTTATACTTATTACCAAATAAACTATATCACTTCCATAAATAATTTAAAACTACAAAGTTACAAGTTTACGAGGAAAAAGGTCTATTGTTCTAACCTCATAAAGGGGTTTCTTATAAAAATGCTTAACTAGGCGTTCCTAACAAATTTTGCCGTATCGAACGGCAAAATTTGTGAAAAGGGGTTTAAAGGGTGAGCTAAAAATTGATTTTCAAAGAAAATCAATTTTTAGCTCACCCTTTAAAAACCCTTTTTTGATTGATTGGGACTCTGCCTGTCCCGAATTTATTTCGGGAATGTCCCAATTAATCAACATTTACTTGGATGTTCTATTTTAGGAGAGAACTCTTTTATATATAAACTAAAAGCCCTTCTACAAAAGCATTGTAGAAGGGCTTGGAATAATTGTAACACAATCATGAAAAAACGATTTCTAATCGTTTATGCTTCATGGTACTTATCCAATAGCAATTGTTCTTGGAGGTAATGGCTTAGCTTCCTCTTTCTTAGGAATGCTAATATTTAAAATACCATTTTCGTAATTTGCGGCAATTTTAGCTGCATCTACCGTATCTGGTAAGGTGAAGGTTCTTTTGAAAGCGGCATATTTAAACTCTTTGCGTGTAAATTTTTCGCCTTCTTTTTCTGTATTTTCCTCTTTCTTTTCAGATGAAATTGTTAATACATTTTCTTCAATTTTGATTTCAATATCTTCTTTACCATACCCTGGTGCAGCTAGTGCTAATGCAAATCCATCTGCATCTTCTTTTACATTTACAGCTGGTTGACTGCCATTCCATACACTTAAGTTTTCGTCTAAATTTTTAACAAAGTCTTCGTTAAAAATATCATTGACTACTTTTGCAAAAGTTGGGAATCCGTGATTTCTTCTTCTTACTAATTGTCTCATTTTATAAAAATTTTATTGGTTAGAAATTTTAAGCAAACTTTATTTTTTATTTTCAGAATGCTTATCATTTTTTAATTAATTTACACTTTACCTACATCAAGCGATGTGCCATGCCAATTTTTAGGTCATTTTTGCTGAAAATGATATATTTTTAATGTCAAAATGTCATTTAGCTTTAATTTAAACTGACATGTTGTCTGAATTTATTTAAAAAAACTTTTATTAAAATATGAAACGGTTATTTATAACACTCTTCTTTTTTTGTTTAGGAATACAATTTATAGTTGCACAAACTATCACCGGACAAGAACTTTTAGAAAAAAGTATTCAATATCATGACCCAAAGAGGAATTGGGATAAATTTAATGGAACCATGAAGTTTAGAGAAACCCGACCTAATGGTGCAGACCGACAAACGGCTTTAATGCTAGATAATCAAAAGGGCAGTTTTTCTTTAGACCAAATGCGTGCTGGCTATCACGTGGAGCAGTTTATCAAAAATGACCAATGCAGCTATAAGGTTAATGGGGCGACAACGGTAGCTGATAGTTTGATACAAAAGTTTAGATTGACTTGTCCTCAAATACAAAGAATCCGGAATTATTACGTTTACTTATGGGGAATGCCGATGAAGTTAAGAGACCCAGGTACCCAAATCCAGCAGCAGGTAACTGAAACAACGTTTATGGAAAAAGAAGTTTTAGCCATGAAAGTTACTTATGAGCAATCGGTGGGGGAAGATATTTGGTATTTCTATTTTCAGCCTGATAACTATGCTTTAGTAGGTTATCGTTTTTATCATGATGAGGCAGTGAATGATGGTGAATATATTCCTCTGGAAGGAGAAGAGACCATTAATGGCATTCGATTTCCTAAAACCAGAACTTGGTTTGTCAATAAAGATGATAGGTTATTGGGTGCTGATATTTTAGAAAAAAAATAACAATGAATTTAACTGCAAAAGCTATTGCCGAAATTTTAGGAGGCATTGTAGAAGGAAACGAACAGGAAATTATTACGCATCCAGGAAAGATTGAGGTGGCTCAAGCAGGGGCTATTACCTTTCTATCCAATTCTAAATATGAATCCTATATTTACCAAACCAAGGCATCTGCAGTTTTGGTTAGTGATGATTTTATGCCAACTAAAAAAGTGGCTGCTACGTTGATTAAAGTCAAGGATGTTTATAGTGCGATTACTATTTTTTTGAAATTTTACGAACAGTCTTTTCATCCAGAGCAAGGCATTTCTTCTTTGTCATTTATTCATCGAACGGCTCAAGTAGGCGACCAAACGACCGTTGGAGATTTTACCTCAATTAGTAGTGAAGTTATTATTGGAAAGCAATGCCGAATATATCCGCAAGTTTTTATCGGTGTAGGAACAACGATTGGTAATAATGTAACGATTTACCCGGGCGTAAAAATTTATCATGCTTGCCAAATTGGTGATAACTGTATTTTGCAAGCGAATGCAGTTATTGGAAGCGACGGATTTGGTTTTGCTCCACAGACAGATGGTTCTTACCAAAAAATACCTCAAGTAGGAAAAGTTATTCTAGAAGACAATGTAGAGATTGGTGCAAATACCGTGATTGACCGAGCGACGATGGGGGCGACAATTATTCGACGAGGAACTAAACTAGATAACCTCATTCAAATTGCTCACAATGTAACGGTGGGAGAAAATACCGTGATTGCTGCACAAGCTGGAATAGCAGGAAGTACTCGTATTGGAAATCAATGCCAAATAGGTGGTCAAGCAGGTTTTGTTGGACATATTGAAGTTGCCGATGGCGTCAAAGTACAGGCACAAAGTGGAGTGGCAGCTTCGATTAAAGAGGAAGGACGAAAGGTTTACGGTTATCCTGCGCTGCCTTATCAAGACTATTTACGTGCTTATGCTTTATTTCGACAATTGCCTGATTTGGAAAAACGAATTAGAGCATTGGAGAAAAACGAAAAACAAAAGATTATATAACAATTAAATTTACTTTGTATCTATCTGTAAATTAATCGTCAAAGGTTTTGGTCTTTTCTTGATTTTTATTAATTTAGGAGCATATTTGGACATAATCCCAAGTAGATTATATTAAATGAGCCTACAACGATACATCAACCAATTATTGCAGGACATTAGAGAAGCAACTCAAAATGTTCCTGAACCTTGGTATCCTCTCGAAGAAGAGGCTGATGAAGAATTTGGTGTGCTGCCTTGGATGGAAGACCCTGAAAATGCACCTACTAAATCTCTGGAAGAATGGACAACTTTAAAAAAAGAACAATTCCCGCCTGAAAGTCGATTAACCGATGCTCAAATTACTACCTTGCTCTGTGCGATTAAAGCTATGTTAGATGCTTATAATTGCTCCGCTGTTTTTCAAATAGAAGTACCCGACCGCATTCAATACCGAGTTATTCGAGAGCGATTTCGACAGGAAGTACCCATGCTCAAAGCAAATTATTTCTTTTTTGAGCTATGTGATAAAAAGGAAAAAAAGGACCGTTCTGATTGTCTTTTAGGAGAAAAATATTGTCACTGTGCTTTCTTCGAAGCTTTTTTCGAGAAATTTGAAGATAATCAGGAAGAAGAATCTGATTTAAACATTGACCCTTACGAAGAATACATGTTAAAAAGGAGATATGGAGATGACTGGCATAAATATATTGCCTTTGAAGAAGAAGGAGATTTTGAGGGGTATCAAGAAGATGATGATTTAGGGTTTGATGATTTTGAAGATGATTCAGGAGATGAATTTCCTTTTTAAAATTTAATCTTTTAACAATTTCTCTAACCCTATTCCTCTAGACCCTTTTAATAAGAAAAAAGTATTTTCAAAAGATTGTTTCCAAAACCAAGTCTTTAAAGTTGTGGTGTCAGGGAATTGTTTGATTCCCTTTCTATTTAATTGACTAAATTCTTTTCCTACCGTTAATATTTCTAAGCCTAAATTTTCTGATAAATCAATTATTTTATGGTGTGCTTCTACACTATATTCTCCTAGTTCTAGCATGTCCCCGATAATTGCAATCTTATTCTGTTCCTTATAACTGGCAAAACTTTCTAATGCCTTGGTCATGCTTGTTATATTGGCATTATAAGCATCTAATAAGAATTTGTTAGTTCCTTTCTCTATAATTTGAGACCGATTATTACTAGGCGTATAATTTTCTATTGATTGCTTAATTTTCTTATAGGGTACTTTAAAATAGCGGGCTAGTGTAACCGCAGTCATGATATTATTAAAGTTATACAATCCAATAAGCTGACTTTTTATGCTTTGTGAAATTCCAGTCTTTGATAAAAAAGCAATTTCTACGAAAGGACTTGCTGCTACTAGCTCCGTCTCGAAAATAGGGACCTTTAAATCTGGTTGCTCACTTTTGGTATACAGTACTTTGTATAGATTTTGTCCTGCCATTTCTTGCAGGTGTTCCTCATTTTTGTTGATGAAGGCTAAGCCTCTACTTTTCTCTAAATATTTATATAGTTCTCCTTTAGCCGTTTTTACGCCTTCAAAACTTCCAAAACCTTCTAGGTGTGCTTCTCCTACATTTGTAATTAAACCGTGTGTAGGTGCTGCAATTTGGCAGAGGAAATCAATTTCTCCGACATGATTAGCGCCCATTTCTATAACGGCTACTTCCGTATCGGCAGGCATTGCTAATAAAGTTAGTGGAACACCAATATGATTGTTGAAATTCCCTCTTGTATAATGCGTAGGATAGTGACTTTCTAATACTGTACTTATGAGTTCTTTGGTAGTTGTTTTTCCATTTGTGCCCGTAATACCGATTACTGGAATTTCGAATTGTTTGCGATGATGATGGGCGAGTTGCTGTAAAGTGGTTATCACATCTTCTACTAAAATAAATTGTTGGTGCTTGCTGAGATTTGCATCATCTATAATCGCATAGGCTGCTCCTTGTTCTATGGCTTGTTCTGCAAATTGATTGCCATCAAAACTTTCTCCTTTTAATGCAAAAAAAAGACAATCAGGCTCAATTTTTCTTGAATCTGTGCAGATTTTAGAATAGTCTAAAAATATTTTATATAATGCAGCTATGGTCATAAAAACTATTGTAGTAGCGTATCAATTCAACAAGCTGCAAAATAAAAAAGCCTTTGCGTAAATGCTACACAAAGGCTTTTTATTTTTATAATAAACTTATTTTTTAGAGTAGAGCGTCTCTATTCTAAAATTTATTTATATCTTCTCTTACTCTTCTTTTTCTTAGATTTAAATTTCTTACCTGCATTGTCTTCATTCCCTGTTGGACCACCATTTCTAGTCATCGCACATCTGAATCCGATAGTTCTATCTCCTTTATCTTCTTCTTTAAATCTTCTAGCTCCTGGTGATAACCAATAAGCTCTATCGGCCCAAGAACCACCCTTCACAACTCGTGCTTTATCACTAATCAAGGTTGTTTTTCCATAAGAATAGAAAACTTCTGATTCTTTATCACCATCCAAGTAATTAAATACTTCTCCTCGCTTATAGTTGTCTCTATTGGCAACTTCATCATCTTCTTCTGCTCTATATCTTAATCGACCTAAACTATCTTTTTCTACTGCAGCGCCGTCTTGGTCCAATTCTAATGTTTCAAATCTATTACCTCTAAATGGATTTAAATCATGATTGTCTCCATCTCTTAAATCACCAGCAGTCATTGGGCGATAAATATCTAACACCCACTCACTTACGTTACCAGCCATATTGTATAAGCCAAAGTCATTTGGAAAATATCGGTCAACTGGTGCGGTGAAGGCAGCTTCATCATTTAAGTTACCCGCTACACCCATATAATCACCACCACTTCTCTTGAAGTTAGCTAGGATTTCTCCTTGATACTTATCTCTTTTTTGGTACCTAACGGTATTTCCATCCCAAGGGTAAATTCTAAAAGTTGTGATTCGCTCATCTTTTTCAGATGCCATATTTCCTCTTAATGCTAAGGCAGCATATTCCCATTCTGCTTCTGTTGGTAAACGATAAGAAGGTAATAGAATACCATCTTCGTACCGAACTGGTCTTTCACCACCTGTTTTCAAATCTTTTTTGTTCTTACGAACATCTCCTTGATACTGTCCTTCTAAATAAGCACCCGTATCAAAACTATCTTCATCTTTTTGCTCAGGATTTTGATTCAAAATACCTTTTGCTTGTAGAATCATTTCGTTTACACGGTTGGTTCTCCAGTAACAGTATTCATTAGCTTGTTGCCAAGTTACCCCAACAACTGGATATTTATCATAAGAAGGATGGCGGAAATAATTTTCTACCATTGGTTCATTAAAAGACAATTCGTCTCTCCAAACTAATTGGTCTGGTTCTGCTTTCTTTATTACTTCAGGATAAGACTCGCCATAAACTCGGTCTAACCAATATAGATATTCTCGATAATCGATATTTGTTACTTCTGTTTCGTCCATATAAAAAGAGTTTACTGTAACTCTTCTTGGTACGTTATTCCATTCGAAGGTAACATCTTGGTCTGTTTGACCCATTGTAAAAGTACCTCCTTCAATAAGGACTAAATTTGGTCCAGTTACTTGTCCTTCGTAGTTTAGTTTTTCAAAACCACCTGATTTTTGGTCGTTATAGTTCCAACCAGTAGTAGCAGATTTTTCTTTTTTACCACAGGCAGAAAGTAGCACCGTGCAGACTAAAAGTGTTACGCTTAGTTTTAGCAGCCTATTCATTGACGTTCTATTTGATGATAAATTGACAAGGATTAATTATAATTAATGACTAAAAAATAAATTCTACATTTAGTTTTTTAATTGAATGTTTTGTCATAGGTTTTCAACCCATTACAAAAAAAACATTTGAAAAACGCAAAATTTATTTTTTCGCCGTTTTATGTGTGATAAGACTTGTCAATAGATGAATAATTTATTTTAGTAATGATGTAAACTTATGCTGATTTTTAATAGAATCAACTCGTTACAAAAGTATTAACGGAAAAGATTTGATTTTCTTATCCAACCTTTAAGCTATTTTGTAAACCAGTTTGCAAAAGTATTGATAAAATTCAAATTGGAGAATATTGTTGAAGGAAATGAAAAGTATTTTACAAAAAACGACAAATCGAAGTTGGACGTTTTTCAAATAGATTATTTTTTATGCTTTAGGTAAAGTATAAAAATCATTCATTTGAAAAACTCAAATGTTCAACTTATTTTTTATCTCTATAAAATGTCTTGGTAGGATATTTTATCGTTGCTTGACAAAAAAATTACCTAAATATTTCAAAACAATCGTTGTAGTCTGTTCTTCTAGGGCGATTTTGGTCTAAATTAATGATGAACGAAAACTCGTGCGTTCCGCCTGTCACTCCTGTAGATAGACCTGAAACCGTGAAGTCATAACTATAACCAAATTTCATAACTCCTTTCTGAAACCCCACTAAACCAATGGCTGCATCTCCGTTTGAGAATGCATGCCTGTACCATGCACCTGCAAAAAACGCACCAAAGCCAAAATAGGTGCCTGCATTTACTTGGCCAAAGTCTCCTTGTTTCACAAACATAATATTTGGGGATATAAACGAATTGGAATTCCCTTTATTGTCTCCGAATAATGGAAACTGTGCTCCTCCATGAATAGACAACCTAACGGGTAATCCGCTGTTGATGTTACTATTAATGGCAAATAAGCTTTCATCGGGCGTATTCAAATGCTTAATTGTGATACCTCCATAAAACTGTTTGCTGTAGGCAAGGATGCCAGTTGATAAGTCTAAATAACTTTTAGTTAAATTATCTGGAGCAATTTCGTTGGTTGGAAAGTTGACTTCTCCCGTTGGGTCAATTTGGTCTGGAAATACTAGTTTATTCCAATTTAATGTATTTTGAACCGCACTTCCTTCGATTCCAAACTTAATAGCAAAATCTCTATTTACTTGCACTTTATAACTGTAGATAGCACTTACGGTTGTATTTTTATAAATGCCATCTCCTGCATCATCAGATTGAACCATCAAACCTATTCCACTATTCATCCCTTCAATAAATTGACTAAAAGAAGCTGCATAGGTAACATAGGTCTTGAAGCTGTTAAAGCCTGACCATTGATTTCTATAGTTTACGGTAATAAATGGAGCGTAAGTATTTCCTGCAAATGCAGGGTTTAATTGTAAAGGGGCTGCATAAAATTGCGTAAATACAGGGTCCTGGGCCTTTACTTCATTTATAGAAAAAAAGATGTAAAATGATATAAAAAGAAGTATCTGTCTTAGCATTGACTAGTTGTTTGACTTAATTCCAAAGATATTCTAATTAACTTTGTATTCCCTAATTATCCTAATTTATTTAGGTAAACTGTTAACTACAAGCTACAAAATAAATGTTCAAAATCAAAAATGAAATCCTTTTAGCTTAAAATGAAACGATTATGCTAACTAACAGACGCTAAAAATTGCGGATTTTAACTTTTAGCGGACTTTTTTTTAACAATAGCTTTTTGTTTTATTCGTTTTTGTAACGTTAAGCTCTATTTGATTTCAAACCAAATCAGCAGTCATATACTCAATTCGTAATTTATGAGGATTTTTACAATTATAGCACTCCTTTTATTTTCTCTAAACTTATGGGCACAAAGACCATTTACGATTCAAAAAAAACTGAATTGGTCTCCCTCGCCAATTATTCACAATCCTACAGGTAATTTTGAAAAACAACTTTGGACTTTTGAGGATAGCTATGCTAACCCCAAACATCCTACCCTTCCTGTTTTTTCTGAAAGATTTGAGGTGAACAATAATGGTCAGATAAATGTAGAATTGATTAATGCGCAATTTGAACCACTTAATAAATTGGTCGTTCCGGATGACATTTATTTAAAGGAAACAATTCAAATCGGAACAACAGTAGAAGCGGACCGAAACCAATTTTATGGGAAAGTTTTTTTTATTCCAATCATCAAAAGAGGAAATAGTTATGAGAAGCTAGTTTCATTTGATTTACGAGTAACTTTCAGCCCTACAACTACTGAAGTTGCTAAAGCAAGAAATACCGACCATACTTTTAATTCTGTTTTAAAAGATGGTGCTATCTATAAAATTGCGGTAACGAACAGAGGTGTTCAGAAATTAGATTACGCTTTTTTAAAAGATGAATTGGGGATTGATATTGATAATGTAGACCCGACCACTATCAAATTATACGGTAACGGTGGAGGTATTTTACCACGAACTATTGCAGATTTTCGATATGATGATTTACAAGAAAATGCGATTGAGGTAATAGGAGAAGATGATGCTAGTTTTGATGCAGCAGATTATATCTTATTTTATGGGGAGGCCGCAAATCAATGGACATATAATGAGACAGAAGCTATTTTTAATAGAGAAATGAATATTTATGATAATAATAATTATTACTTCTTAAAAATTAGTAGCGGAAAAGGAAAACGAGTTGATAGTCAAAATTCTTTGACTAATACAGATTATACAACCAATGCATATACAGACTATGCGAGAGTCGAGGAAGAATTAATTAATTTGTTAGATAATTTTTCTCAGGGGCAGGGAACAGGTAAAGATTGGTACGGTGACCTTTTTGAGACTATTAGACAAAGAACTTATGGAGATTTCTCTTTCCCAAATATTATAACTTCAGAAGCTGCTAATATTAAAGCTGTTTTTGCTGGTAGGAGCAATGTGACAACCTCCTTTAATGCTGCTGTCGGAAGTGATGAATTTACCGCAACTATTAGACGTTCTAACACAGGAGATGTGGAAGATAAATATGCTCATCTTGGTATTATTAATGAAACGTTTATGCCCAACTCCGATAATTTGCCTGTGAGTATTGAATATCCTCAATCGGCAAGTAGCACTGGATGGTTAGATTATATCCAGTTGAATGTTCGAAGGAGTTTGGTTTTTAATAATAACCAGATGAATTTTAGAGACCCCAAAACTTTAAATGCCGCCACAAGTACTTTTGAAATAGCAAATGTCAATAATAATATAATGGTATGGGATGTGTCTAATCCTTTGATACCGAAAAATCAACAATACAATCTTACTGGAAATGCTTTAAGCTTTGGCGTTAATACAACTGATTTAAAAGAGTTTGTTGTCTTTGATAGCAATAGTAGTTTCTTTAAACCTACGGCAGTTGGTAATATCCCTAATCAAAATATTCATGAAATTGCTTCCGCAGATTTACTAATAGTTTATCCAGCAGAATTTGAAAATGCGGCACAACAATTAGCAACGCATCGTAGAAATCATAGCAATTATGAGGTGGAGACTGTTTTAGTAGATAATATTTATAATGAATTTTCAAGTGGGGCCCAAGACCCTACGGCTATTAGAGATTTTGTGAAAATGGTAGCGGATCGCTCTTCTAAATTCAATTATTTACTCTTATTGGGGGATGGCTCTTTTGATTTTAAAAACCTTAAGAAACTACCGAACCCTTCAGGTTTCATTCCAGTTTATGAAACGGACGAATCTTTAGAACCAATCGAAGGGTTTCCTACAGATGATTATTATGCTTTGCTAAGTGAGAATGAAGGGGATGATTTAAGAGGCGCTTTAGATATTGCGGTAGGTCGTATACCTGCAAAAACACCAGGAGAAGCAGAAGCTGTGATTCGTAAAATAATTAATTATGATACGAATTCTAAAACTTTAGGAAATTGGCGATTGAACCAAACTTTTATGGCGGATGATGAAGATAATAGTTTGCATCAGCGACAGGCAGATGGTATTTCTTCAAAAGTGGATACGGAATATGATGTATATAATGTCAATAAAATTTTCTTAGATGCTTTTCAGCAAATTACAACCCCCGGCGGTGAGCGTTACCCTTCTGCTAAAGAAGCATTAAATAACGAAATTTTTAAAGGCATCTTAGTCTTGAATTATTTAGGACATGGAGGAGCAAAAGGTTGGACTCAAGAAAGAGTTTTAGAGAAAAGTGATATTACTGCCTGGACCAATTTTAATAAATTACCATTGATGGTTACAGCTACTTGTTCTTTCACTGGTTATGATGACCCTAATTTCGTTACCTCTGGAGAAGAAGCATTGCTTAATCCAAATGGTGGGGCAATGGGCTTATTTACTACTGTTCGGGCTGTTTATTCTTCTCGAAATGAACGATTAACCAAAGCTGTTTTTGACCAGATATATGAAAAGGTAAATGGAGTCCATCCGCCTATTGGAGAAATCTTGAGATTAGGCAAAAATAGTAATTCTGCAGATACGACAGATATTAATGCTAGAAAGTTTACCTTAATAGGTGACCCTTCTATGCAATTGGCGCTGCCAAAATTTGATATAGTAACTACTAAAGTTAATAATCAATCTGTAAGTACTACTCGTATTGATACGATTCAAGCATTACAACGTGTTACAGTTGAAGGCTATGTGGCGGATGCCGCTGGTAATCCAATGTCCTCTTTTAATGGGAATATTTTTCCTACTGTTTTTGATAAAAAAGTTACCGTCTCTAATTTAGGTAATGATGCTGGTAGTCGGATTATTCCTTTTGATATACAAAAAAGTGTTTTATTCAAAGGAAGAGCTAGTGTTACCAATGGTCAATTCCGATTTACTTTTGTAGTACCTAAAGATATTAATTATGAATATGGTTTTGGGAAAATTAGCTATTATGCAGAGAATGGGCAGCAGGATGCGGGGGGATATTATAGTAATTTAGTGATTGGTGGTACAAAGGAAGATGCAATTGTAGATAACGAAGGACCGATTGTAGAAGTGTTTATGAATGACTCTACTTTTGTTTTTGGAGGAACTACTAATGCTAATCCTACCTTATTTATTTTACTTTCTGATGATAATGGGATTAATGTTTCTGGAACTAGTATAGGACATGATTTAACAGCAGTGATAGATAATAATACTCAGAACACTATTTTATTAAATGAATTTTATGAGGCTGCAAAAGATGATTATAGAAGAGGAATTGTTCGTTTTCCTTTGAGCGATTTAACATCGGGTGTTCATCAAGTAAAAGTAAAAGCTTGGGATGTTTTTAATAATTCTGCCGAAGGAATTACAGAATTTTTAGTTTCTGACGCCGCAGATGCAGCTTTGGAACGAGTTTTGAACTATCCAAATCCTTTTACCACCTCAACTCAATTCCAATTTTTACATAACTTAAGCGCAGGGCAACTAATGGAAGTACAAGTACGTATTTTTACAGTCTCTGGACGTTTGATTAAAACAATTGATGCCGATGTTATAAGTGACGGTAATCGAGTAAGTGATATTAATTGGGACGGAAAAGATGAATATGGTGGAGATTTAGCTAGAGGTGCCTACTTATACAAAGTAAGCGTGCGAGCAGCTAATAATGGAGATGGACAAACCGTAAATAGCGATTTTGAAAAACTAGTAATTCTAAAGTAGAAACCTTCATGGTTGCTAGTTTTGACTAATATTATTTTCAATTTATTATGAACTTACATGCTAGTTTTAAACTTTTTGAGCTTATCCTCTTTAAGTTTTTCTTAACATTGACAATATTTCTTGAAAATTGAAGTTTTAAAACTAATCGAATTGGAAATTTTTGAAATATCCTAATTTTTAAGGAGAGGAAACAACTAAATTAGTGCAACAACATATTAAAAACATGAATTATTTCGACCAAAAAAATGCTTACATTTGGGCTTTTTTTCGCCCTTTACGCAATGATACTATGAAAAAATCATTACTTACTACCCTAGTTTTAGTGATTCTGTTTGGAATGACTGAAAAAGTTTCTGCACAGTGTTTTTTAAACACTGCAACGAATACCTATGAAACGGTATTAGGAGAACCTTGTGTTAATACCATTATCACTGCAGTTCCTTTTTTAAGAATTGTACCTGATGCCCGGTCTGCGGCTATGGGAGATGTTGGTATTGCAACATCTACAGATGCAAACTCTATGCACTTCAATGCTTCTAAAATGGTTTTTGGAGAGGACAAAGGTGGCGTTGCTGTTACTTATACTCCTTGGTTGAGAGCTTTAAATGTAAACGATGTATACCTAGCTTACCTTTCTGGTTACTACCAATTGAATGACCAAGAAGCTGCCGGTTTTAGTTTAAGGTACTTTTCTTTAGGTGATATTGCTTTTACGGATGAAAATGGTATGCCTTTAGGTAATGGGCGCCCTAACGAATTTGAACTGAATGGTTCTTATGCTAGAAAATTAGGAGATAACTTATCTGCTGGTTTAGGAGCTAAATTCATTTATTCTAACTTAGCTGCTGGACAAGAAGTTGGTGGAGAGCAAATTTCTGCTGGAACTGCTTTCGCTGCAGATATTTCTATGACTTATAAGTCAGGAAAAATAGATTTAAATAATGGTTCTTCTGATTTAACAATCGGATTAGCTTTAACGAATATAGGTTCTAAAATTACTTATACTAACTCCATAAATAAAGATTTTATCCCTGCTAACTTTGGTTTGGGAGCTGCTTGGAATTTAGACTTTGATGAGTTTAATAGATTAACGGTAGCAATGGATATTAATAAATTAATGGCACCGACTCCTGATCCAGGATTGACAGATGACGATGCTGACGGCGTACCTGATTACAAACAAGTTTCTACTTTCTCTGGTGTTTTTGGTTCGTTTGGTGATGCTCAAGGCGGTATCTCAGAAGAACTTAGAGAATTGATGTATTCTTTTGGATTAGAATACTGGTATGATAAGCAATTTGCCGTAAGAACTGGTTATTTCTACGAACATTCTACAAAAGGAAATAGAAAGTACTTTACTGTAGGGCTAGGCTTAAAATATAATGTCTTTGGTTTAAATATTTCTTATTTAGTACCAACTACTAATCAAAGAAATCCATTAGATAATACCCTTAGATTTTCTATGTTATTTGATTTCTCTGCTTTCCGTGGAGATGCTGATTTATAGAAATCATTAGAAGAATATTTCTCTTCTCTGAAAAGCCCATAAGTACAATTCGTGCTTATGGGCTTTTTTATTTGAACGCCTTGATAGAGACCAGTTTTACTACATGTTCTGAGTAGAATTAATGGATTGTCAACACTTTTACATTTAAAATTTTACATTTTACATTTTACATTTCTTTTAGTCTTTTTATTTCTCGTAACTTTGTGCCTTTCTATAAACATAAAACGGGTAGTCCCTAACTTTTCTATGAGTGATTCAATTAAACATGAATGTGGTTTAGCAGTAATTCGATTACTTAAGCCACTTGATTTTTATCATAAAAAATATGGAACTACACTCTATGGACTTAATAAGTTACAACTGCTTTTACAAAAGCAAAGAAACCGAGGGCAAGATGGTGCTGGCCTTGCTACTATCAAATTAGACCCCAGACCTGGCAAAAGATATATTAGTCGTAAAAGATGTGTCTCTAATAATTATTTGGCAGACCTTTTTAGAGATGTTCGTAGTCATTTTAATGATTTAACACCTGACCAATTAAATGATCCTAAATGGATGAAGGAGAACAAACCCTACATCGGCGAGTTATTAATGGGACATTTGCGTTATGGTACACATGGAGATAATTCAATAGAAACTTGCCACCCTTTTCTTCGACAAAATAATTGGATTAGTAGGAATTTAGTCTTGGCAGGTAACTTCAATATGACGAATGTTGATGAGTTATTCGAAGAGTTGGTTCAGTTAGGGCAGTATCCTAAGCGTAAGGCGGATACAGTAACCGTGATGGAAAAGATTGGTCACTTCTTAGATGATGAGGTGCAACGCTTATTTAATTGGCATAAACCTGATGGGTACACTAATCAAGAAATTAATAATTTAATTTTTGATAATTTGGATGTCAAGCGAATGCTTAGAAGGGCAAGTAAAAAATTTGATGGGGGCTATGTTATTGCGGGGCTGATTGGACATGGTGATGCCTTCGTTATTCGTGACCCTAATGGTATTAGACCTGCGTTTTATTATGCGGATGATGAAATTGTGGTGGTGGCTTCTGAACGACCTGCTATTCAAACGGCAATGAATGTTCATTACACGAAGATAAAAGAATTGGGAAGAGGGAATGCTTTGATAATTAAGAAAAGTGGAAAACTTCAAGAAAAGAAGTATGTACCTAAAAGAGAGCGGAAGGCTTGTTCTTTTGAGCGAATTTATTTTTCTAGAGGTACGGATAGAGATATTTATTTAGAACGAAAAAAACTAGGAGCACAGCTAACAAAGTCTGTACTAAAAGCAGTAGATAACGATATCAAGAATACCGTGTTTTCTTTTGTTCCAAATACCGCAGAATCTGCTTTTTATGGTTTAGTGGAAGGTGCAGAAAAATCTTTAAATAAGCTAAAACAGGCTCAAATATTAGCCTTGGGTTCGGCTTTGAAACCAAAGAAATTAGAAAAGATTCTTTCTCAAAAAATAAGAATAGAAAAGACAGTAGTTAAGGATGCTAAACTTAGAACTTTTATTGCTGATGATGCCACTAGAGGTGAAATGGTTTCTCATGTTTATGATGTGACTTACGGTATTGTCAATAACGAAAAAGATAATTTGGTTTTATTAGACGATTCTATTGTGAGGGGGACGACTTTAAAAGATAGCATTATCAAAATAGTTTCTCGCCTTCGTCCTAAACGAATCGTTATCGTTTCTTCTGCTCCTCAAATTCGTTATCCTGATTGTTATGGAATTGATATGTCAAAGTTTGGAAACTTTGCTGCTTTTAAAGCTTTAGTTGCTTTATTAAATGAGCATGGTAAGACACATTTGATTAAGAAGACTTATAAAAAATGTAAGGCACAGCTCAAATTACCTGTAGAGCAAATGTCGAACCCGCTCATCGATTTGTATAATGAATTTACTTATGAGGCGATATCTAATAAAATCGCTGAAATGATTACTCCTGAAGGTATTAAGCCTGAGGTAAAGGTCATTTATCAAAGCATAGAGGGCTTACACAAGGCTTGCCCTAACAATAATGGAGATTGGTATTTTTCTGGTAACTATCCTACGCCTGGAGGCTTTAGAGTTGTGAACAAGGCTTTTGTTAATTATGTGGAAAAAAGAAATGAACGGGCTTATTAGAAATCGGAAAGTAGTAAATTATTTAAAAACAAAGGTGCAGTTAAGCAATTAATTCTTTAGCTGCTTTCATTGGGACACTGATGCACTTCTTTTCCATGTAAGTCATCATCTTTTCAAAAAGCGCCTTTGTATTATCATCTAGTGCGTCTAAATCTTTTTTAAACACTTCATTCATCGCCTTTTGCTTAATGGCTTTTATTTCAGAAGGAACGTTTTGTAAGGCCTTTGTAATTTGTCTTTGTTGAAAGACTTTTTGAAATTCATTAATTTGTTGTACCAATAAACTTTTTGCCTTACCCACTTCTTTTTTTCTGAATGCTAAGTTTTGCTCTGCCAATTGCTTTAAATCTTCAATCTCAATGTAGTTGATGTTGAAATCTTCTACCACGTTCCTTGCTACATTATTTGGAATAGATAAGTCAACGATTAATTTCTCCGTTGTATCCGTTCCATTTATTTTTTTATAAAGTGGTGTTTTAATAATAGCTTTTGTTGCACCTGTACAAACAATCATACAATCGAAACCTTCACTATAGCTTTCTAAATCAGTTAATAAAAAAGCATTACTGTCAAATCTAGCTGCTAGTTTCTCTGCTTTTTCAATAGACCGATTAAACACCGTTATATTCTTGAATTCATACTTTACTAAGAACTTTGAAACTAACGAGTTGGTCTGTCCTGCTCCTACTAATAATATTCTAGCTTCTTTAGAAATATTGCTTTCTAATAATTTTCTAATGGCTAAGGAAACTACAGAGATTTGTTTTTCACCGATTCTAGTTTGAGCATACACTTCCTTGGATGCTTCTACTACGTGCTTCATCAATAATCGAATTCCGTCTCCAACTAAATTCCATTGATTACATCTATTAAACCCTTCTCTAATTTGACGCAAAATCTCTCGTTCTCCCACTACTAAAGAATCAATAGAAGCGGCTACTTCATAGAAGTGATTGATAGCTTCTTTTCCTTCATATCCTGTGATGATTCGTTGAATGTAATCTGTAGAAAGCGTAGGATTTACTGTTTGAAAAAACTGTTCGAGAAAATTTAAATTAAGTTCTCTGGAAGACTTATATAAGTAGATTACTCGGTTGCAAGTGGAGATGTATAAAAGTTCTTCTAAATTAAATTTATCTTTGAGATTTGCTAATTTTGTCTTTAATTCTTCATCAGTGGAGTGGGTAATTAAGAAATCACCAATTCTTTCCAAACGGACATGTTTGTGCGTTACTGTCAGTATTTTATATTCGTTTAGCATATATTTTCTTTGTCCGCGCCAGGAATGAATCATGTGTGATTACTTTTAAGTTTATTTAAATTCAATTTAAACATTCCTTATGACGACAAAATTAGGACTCTACTTGTGGAAGTTTGTCATTTTACTGTAAACAACGTTAAACAAAAAAAATGACACGCTTGTGAAAAAACTATTTTTCTCCTTTTTTCTGCAAATAACGGCAAAAATAGCCACTAATAACGTTTTTAAAGCATCTTTATGACAAATTTATTAATACGAAATAAAAATTGTTTAACCTCGTCATTTTGTCGTTTTTTGCTATTTTTTACTTGTTTTTTACTTTCCATTAATACAGACGCTCAAAATCAACTTTGGACACCTATTTCTGAGAATTTATTATCAAAAAAAAAATCTACCGAACTTCAAGATTTTAGTCTATTTAGCCTTGATAAACCCTTATTCTTATCTAGTATGGAGGGCGAAACCAGTTCGGCTAGACAATTCACGCTTCAATTACCTATTCCTTTTGGTGAAAGGAAAATGACTCATTTAACTTTAACGAATGCCCCTATTATAGCGGAAGGTTTAACTAATAAATATCCTGCGATTCAAACCTTTAAAGTGGTAGAAACAGCTAATTCTTTGATGCAAGGGAGAATTAGTTGGGTGAATGGAACACTATATGGACATCTTATACAAGATGAACAATCTTTTTTCATTGAAAATGTACAAATTGAAGGCTACGAAGATGCCTATTTATTTTATAAAGAAGTAGACCTGAAAACTTCCGAAAACACGACTTTAGCTTGTGGAAATAACTTACTTGAAAAATTTAAAAAAGACCAACCTATTTTTAATCAAACAGCCACGGATTCCTTATTTGATACGAACTTAAAAGTTTTTCGACTTGCTATTACTGCTACTGAAGGATTTACGAATGCTTCGGGAGGAACAATCGAAACGGCGCTTGCTGCGATAGTGAGGGCTTTAACTAGTTTGAATGTAATTTATGAAAAAGATACAGGTATTCGTTTTGTATTACATGAGGATAATAATCAGTTAATTTTTACCGACTCTATGCCTTCTCCTTATTCTGATTCGGAGGATGCTTTTGGATTATGGTGGGAAAATGCCTTTTTATTAGATAGTCTTTTAGGAAATGAAAACTACGATTTAGGACATGTTTTTGCTGCCGAATGTACTGGTGGGGTGTCTGGTTTGGCTGCTTTGGCTAGCGTATGCTCTACTAAAAATAAAGCAAGAGCTGCCTCCTGTGTTTTTAATGAAAATTTAGGAACGTTTCGCACGACTCTTTATCACGAAATAGGACATCAATTAGGAGCTAATCATACCTGGAGTAATTGTGGAGTCTTCGTTAATGAAGGGCAACGTTCTGCGGCAACAGCGGTAGAACCTGGCAGTGGTAGTACGATAATGTCCTATGGAGGAGTTTGTGGTCCTTTTGATATTGTTGCTACTGCTCAAGATAATTTACACGGGATTAGTATTCAAGAAATTAAAAGTGCTTTATTGAGTGATTCTATTGGTTGTTATCAACTTATTCCTACAGAGAATACATCACCGACTATCAGCGTGATAGAAAGTGGATTTACGATTCCAATTGCTACCCCTTTTGAACTAAATGCGATTGTTACGGATATAGACAATACTACCTTGACTTACTCGTGGGAACAATTTGATACTGGAGCGGTGAGTCAAATCGGTTTTCCAATTGAAAATGCTCCTAGCTTTCGTGCCTACTCGCCCGTAAGAGAATCCGAACGAATTTTTCCACGAGTTAATGATATCATTCTAAATAAATCGTCCGATGTGGAAGTGTTGCCCGATACCACACGAATGTTGACTTTTGGGGTAACTGTGCGGGACAATGATGAACGTGGAGGGAGTACGGCTTTTTCTGAAGTGATGTTTTTTGCGTCAGCAGAAGCAGGGCCTTTTACCGTACTACAACCTGATTCTGCCAATATTGAATATGCTCCGACTGATTCTATATCGATTCTATGGGATGTTGGAAATACAGATGTCGCTCCTGTAAATTGTGCGCTAGTGGATGTTTATTTGTCCTTTGATAATGGGAAAGAATTTAATCATCTCTTAGCCGAAGCCATTCCGAATAATGGGGAAACAAGAGTTGTATTACCAGATACAACGACGACAAGGGCTCGTATTAAAATAAAGTGTTCTGACAATATCTTTTTTGATATGTCCAATAATCGGTTTAAAATTACAGCACCAATTATTTCTTCTACCCAACAACTTTATACAGCGCCTATTCAATTATTTCCTAATCCAACTAGAAATAAATTAATGGTTCTTTTTCCTGAAATACTTAATGAAGAAATAGATTTAATGATTTTTGATGCCTTAGGACAAATTGTTCAACAAGAACATGTAAACGCGAATACGGCCAACTTTTCTATCTCTATGGATGGTTTACCAATGGGAGTTTATTATTTGAAAGGAAGCATTAATGACCAATTTTTTTCAAAAAAAATCATAAAGCATGAGTAAAAATAGTTCTTACTTTGAACAAGTATTTGAAGTGACTCGTCTAATTCCTTATGGACGGGTAACTAATTATGGAGCTATAGCCAATTATTTATCCTTAGGCTCGGCAAGAATGGTTGGCTGGGCGTTGAACAAATGTAATTGGAATCAAGATGACCCTGTACCTGCGCATAGAGTTGTGAATCGAAAAGGAGAATTAAGTGCAAGAGGACGATTTCCAACGCCCACAATGATGCAGGAACTATTAGAAAGTGAAGGCGTAGAAGTGGTAGATGATAAAGTGAAAGATTTTAAAACTTTACTTTGGAATCCTTCGGAAGAATTATTGTAATATTTGAGAATAGAGAACAGAGACCACTTCGTTGAGACCTGCCTGCCGCAGGCAGGTCTCAGTGAAATGGTCTCTACTCTCTACTCTATTTTTTAAATAAAAATATAAAACATGTTTGGAGATTTATTTGGAAATGTTGAACAACAACAAGCAGAATTACAAAAAAAATTAGCGACTATAGAAATTAATGGAGATGCAGGTGATGGAGCTATTAAAGTAACCGCTAATGCTAATCAGAAAATCTTAAATATTTCTATTGATAAATCAAAATTAGATTGGGAAGATACGGAAGAGGTCGAAGATTTATTATTAGTAGCTATTAATAGAACGTTGGAAAAAGCTGCGGCTAAACAGGCGGAAGAAAGCCAAAAATTGATTCAAAATATGATGCCTCCTGGTATGGGCGGTTTGGCAGATATGTTTGGTAAATAAGATGGTATTCTTTATTGATACTTCTTTAAAATATACTTTTGACTAATAGGTAACTTTAGTTTCATTCCTTAAGTAAAATATTGCGGACAGATGTAACGTTTACATTGCCACAGTTACTTTTATAGAAAGGACTGACTTATTAATTTCATGATATTGGCATCATTGTTTAAAAACTATGGATGCCCCAATAATTTCAGTTAAATGAGATGCTTTTTTAGTTGCATGTTAGTATGTTTAGCGAGTTTTGCTTTTGGTCAGGATTTAACCAATGGCTTAGCTGCTTATTATTCTTTTGATGATTGTCAAGATTTAAATAAAGAAGAAAGCGGGAATAATCAAGCAGCAGTAATTGTTGGAGAACCCGCTTGTGTATGTGGTGTTTCTGGAAATGCTTTGTTGCTAGACGGGGTGGATGATTATTTACTTTTTCTTGGGACTATTAGTAATTCTTTTAATAGAATTGATTATACCGTTAGTTTGTATGTCAAACCAACTAATGCTGTCGGTGTTCAAGATATTATTTCTAAAAGTGAATCTTGTGGTGATGATAGAGAATTTAGTGTTAGTTACTCTTCTGGAGCCAATTCAATTTCTGCTGAGCTAAGTGGACAAATTGCGGCGGATTCATTGAATCGTGTTACCTTGAGCTCTCAATTATCTTTTGACCCTTGTTGGTATCACATTGTCGTATTGAGAAGAGGTACACAAAACCAATTATTTATTAATGGGGAATTAGTTCGAGAGCGTTCTAGCCCAAGAATTAATTTTGACAATAATGCAGAATTAAATATTGCCAACGGAGAATGTGTAGGTATCACAAGAAATAGATTTTCTGGTCTAATTGATGAATTACGAGTTTATAACCGAGCACTAAGAGTAGAAGAGATTCAAGCACTGTATCTCGCGCCAGACCGTATTCAAAATGATGATGTTTTACTTTTTTTAGGTAATTCGGTGGATATTGTTCTAGATGAGACTTGTGCAGATGCTTTTGCTTGGTCCCCTGCCACTGGTGTAAGCGACCCAAGTGAAGGAGAAGTAACAATTACGCCTACAACCTCTGGCGTATTTAGATATGAATTAGATTTTTCTGACCAATTTTGTATTGCTAGCGATACTATCCAAATCACAGTTATTGACCCAGAAGAATTGCCTTGTGCGGCTCAACTGCCTAAAGCTTTCACACCCAATGGAGATGGTAGAAACGATACATATGGTATTAGTAACTCTGTCGTTTTAGATGGGAAATTAGTGGAGTTTGAAATCTTTGACCGTTGGGGAGGTCGTATCTTTTCAACAACCAGTCCTTTTGATAAATGGGATGGTACTTTTAATGGTAAAGAAATGAATCCCGGGGTTTTATTATATCGAGTACGATATAGGTGTGGAGAAGAGGAAAAGACGGATATGGGAAGTTTGACTTTGCTCAGATAAACTAGATGCTAGATGCTAGATGCTAGATGCTGGATACTAGAAACTAGTATCCAGAATCTTAATTTTAACTACTTTGTATATTCTTCTCGCCAGTTTAAATACAAATTGATAAAAATACTCCACTATTATTGTGTCTTTTTGAATTATATTTCGTCAATATTACAACCAAACTATCATTCTTTATATTGAACTTGTTTAGTGATATGCAAACATTTGGTTATTTTTGTAGAAATTTAAATTGAACACAAATGTTTAAACCATTCTATTTTTTATTTGCTAGCATTTTATTATTAGGTCTTTTTACGCAATGCCAAGATGCAACTGCGACGAAAGAAAACGTTACAGAAGCAGCTAAAGAAGTTGTGGAGCAACCCGTAGCGCAAATCAAAGAAGTGATAGATAGTAGCATACAGGTTAAGAAAGAAGCCATTGCTGATGTTGTTCCTGCTACTGCAAAAGAAAAAGAAAAAACTAAGCAGGTGACTGCTACGACTGAAGCTGCTGCTGATAGAAAAGAAGCGCCTGTCGCTCCTAAGAAAAAGAAGATAAAAAAACGTTCTAAGATTAACTTTGAGGAAACGACTCACAAGTTTGGTACGATTAAAACTGGTGATAAAGTTACCCATAAGTTTAAGTTTACCAATACAGGCAATGCACCATTAGTAATTAAGAATGTTGATGTTAGCTGTGGATGTACTTTTCCTAGCTATCCTTTTCTACCTATCAAACCGGGAGAAGAAGGCGAAATTGATGTCACATTTAATAGCGAACATAAAATAGGTCGTCAAAAACCAACAGTTACAGTTGTTACTAATGGTAGGCCAAGAACGCTAAAATTATATATGGAAGGCTTTGTTGAATAACCGATTTTATTAAATTACTAAGAGAAAAATACCGCTTGATTGCGTACTTCAGTGAACGAACTAACCGATGCTGCACTTCTCCTTGCAAAGGAACATTTAAAAAATTTAGAATTAGAGCAAGCCCTTCAGGCTATTGACCAATCTTTGAAAAAACGTCAACAAGATAGTGGTTCAGACCTTTCTGTGCATGGTAATGTATTGTGGGCTGAAATTCTATTGACTAAAGGTCGTTTTCTTCGAGATAGTAGTTTTCCTACTTTGGCGCTTACTAAGTTATTAGCCTTACAAGAGATTACTCCTTCATTAAATAAGTCTATTGCATTCTTACCGCTTCAATTGTTGATTGGAGAAAGTTATCTGCAATTAGAAGAGCATGATAAAGCTAGGGCAACTTTTAAAAGTATTCTGGAAATTAGTAAGGAAAATGAGCATGAGATAGGTGAGATTCAAGCCCTAAATGGTTTGACTAGATTAGCTTTTAATAACCCGAAGGATATTGAGACTGCCTTAAATCTAGCTAATCAATCTCTAGAATTACTGATTCAGCATACCGATGAATCAGATTTTTCTGTTTTGGCGGAGAACTACTTATTACAAAGTGATATTTTTTTATACAAGGGAGATTTTAGTCAAGCTATAAACTATGCGGAGAGAGCCATACAAATAAGTAAAGAACGGAATTTGAAAGAGTTGTTTTTAGAAGCAGCTTTAAAAGCAGGAAAGATTGCCGTGCATATGAAAGATTATGCTTTAGGAATAAAGCATTTATTAAGTGTTAAAGCTGAAAGCATGTCTATTAATCACGAAGCACATTTTGCGGAAGCTTTGCTTTACATAGGCATTACTTACAATGAAGTTTTTCACTATCCCAAATCATTAGAATATCTAAATTTGGTAGAAGAAGCTCCTAAAAAATTATTGCAATCTACCGACCAAGTTTTACTACTAAATTATTTAGGAAAATCTAATTTTTTATTTGCAAATGTTGAAAAAGCGGAGCAGTATTTCTTAGCCGCTGAAAAACTAGCTAAGCAATCTCAAAATAAACCTGCTTTAGCATTTTGTTTAGCCTATTTAGGTGTTATTAGTTCCAGTAAAAATCAGTTTAATAAAGCATTAAGATATGCTAAGAAGGTTAATAATATTAGAGAGCAAATTGGAGATGTAGATGGAATACAAGTCAATTTGATTAACTTAGGCAGTGTTCATAAAAAGTTAGAAAAATATAGTGAGAGTATTAAATTAACGAGTAGAGGAATAGCGGCTGCAAAAAGAATGAAAGATGGTTTGGCAGAAATTAGAGGGTATCAAATTATGGCCGAAATCTTTCGTAAGAAAAAAGAGTTTAAAAGTGCAGTCATGTATCAAATGATTTACACTAAATTTTATGAAGATTTTTATCAACGAAATGACCGTCAGCAAGTCTCCGAAATAGAACATCAATTTACTATACAGCAATTGGAAAGAAAAATTGCTGACCTGCAAAAAAAATAGGCACAAATTAAAGACGAATTGCCTCAACTTGTGCCTACTAACCATAAGCTAAATAATATTATTCTTATATGCTTTACAGCGACAATTCTGCGAACTGCCTACTGCAAACTGTTTCTAGTATCTGTAGTATTCTGGCTTGAATGGTCCATCTACTGTCACACCAATATATTCCGCTTGGTCTTTTGACAACTCTTCTAATTCTACACCAATCTTTGCCAAGTGTAATCTTGCTACTTTTTCATCTAAGTGCTTAGGTAACATGTATACCTTGTTTTCATACTTATCTGAATTCTTCCATAATTCTAATTGAGCTAAAGTCTGATTTGTAAATGAGTTAGACATTACAAATGATGGGTGACCTGTAGCACAACCCAAGTTTACTAAACGACCTTCTGCTAAAACAATAACATCTTTACCGTTTAAAGTATACTTATCTACTTGTGGCTTGACTTCTACTTTTGAATCACCATGCGTAGCGTTTAACCATGCCATGTCAATTTCATTATCAAAGTGACCGATATTACAAACGATAGCCTTATCTTTCATCGCCTCAAAGTGCTCTTTCGTCAAGATGTTTTTATTACCGGTTGCAGTTACTACAATATTCGCTTCTGGAATGGCATTAGCCATTTTCTTTACTGCAAATCCGTCCATTGCTGCTTGTAAAGCACAAATTGGGTCAATTTCTGTAACAATTACTCGACATCCAGCACCTGCTAATGATGCAGCTGAACCTTTTCCTACATCTCCATATCCTGCTACTACTGCTACTTTTCCTGCCATCATTACGTCTGTTGCACGTCTGATTGCATCTACACAAGATTCTTTACAGCCATATTTGTTATCAAACTTAGACTTCGTTACAGAATCATTGATATTGATTGCTGGTAATGGTAAAGTCCCGTTCTTTACTCTTTCGTATAATCTGTGAACTCCTGTTGTTGTTTCTTCACTCAATCCTTTGATACCATTCACTAATTCTGGGTAATCATCTAAAACCATATTGGTTAAATCACCACCATCATCTAAAATCATATTTAATGGCTTGCCACCTTCAAATGCAAAAAGCGTTTGCTCAATTGCCCAGCTAAATTCTTCCTCGTTCATGCCTTTCCATGCAAATACTGGAATACCTGCTGCAGCAATTGCTGATGCTGCATGGTCTTGAGTAGAGAAAATATTACAAGAAGACCAAGTTACTTCTGCTCCTAAATGAATTAACGTTTCAATTAAAACAGCAGTTTGGATAGTCATGTGTAAGCATCCAGCAATTCTAGCCCCTTTAAGCGGTTGCTCATTTTTATATTCTTCACGAAGACTCATTAATCCTGGCATTTCTGCTTCAGCCAGTTCAATTTCTTTTCGTCCCCAAGCAGCAAGTGACATATCTTTCACTTTATGTGCTACGTATGGCAATGTTTTTGTGCTCATAATTGTATATTTGTTTCATGCAATTTTCAGGTTGCAAAGTTACGTAATAAGTTCGACTTAAGTAAATGCCATTATACAAATCCATCACCGTAAACTCACAAACTATTGTTAAGATTTGGCGTATTGAAGAGTCATATGATGACTTGATTAAACCACTTCAATTAAGACCTGAGAGCCAAGAAAGAGTTGACGGAATGAAATCTTCTGTTCATCAGAGAGGATTTTTGAGTGTGCGTCATTTGCTACACGAATTTGGTTACAAGGATAATGACTTATACTACGATGAAAATGGGAAACCTCATTTAAAGGATGGTAAGAATATATCCATTACCCATTCATTTAATTATTCTGCTGTTATTGTTTCAGATTCAATAGTAGGTATTGATATAGAAAAGCAAAGAGACAAAATAAAGATTGTAGCTCCTAAATTTATTGGTTACGAAGAGCAGTATTTAAAAGACAAAGACCCAGATTTAGTTAAAAAACTGACAATCATTTGGTGTATAAAGGAGTCTTTGTTCAAACTTTTTGCTACGCCAGGTTTGAGTTTTAAGATGAACACATTTGTAATACCATTCATGCTTCGAGATGATTTTACAAATGCATGGATAGATTATAAATCCAGTAAACTAAAATATGACGCTAATTTTTTGGAATTTGATGGATTTTCATGCGCCTATGTAATGTCTTGATGAACAGTGTTTATAAAAACATACAGGCTTCTATAAAAAAGAAAGAAAAGTTATTGGCTGTTCTTATAGATCCAGATAAAACAACTTTGGAAGCGCTTCCAAGTTTTATGGATAAGTTAAATGCTTCTATTGCGACACATGTTTTTGTTGGGGGAAGCGAAGTAAGTAAGCATGTTACCCAAATTCTTATTGCAGCGCTAAAAAATCTTACAAAAATTCCTGTTGTAGTTTTTCCAGGAGATATTACTCAGATTTCTGAGAATGCAGATGCATTATTGTTTTTATCCCTTATTTCTGGTAGGAACCCTGACTATTTAATTGATAAACATGTACAAGCAATACCTTTATTAAAGGCATCTGAGTTAGAGGTTATTCCAACAGGATATGTTCTAATTGAGAGTGGCAAAAAAACATCTGTAGAGCGTGTTACAAAAACGCAACCCATGAAAAGAAATGAGGTGTCTAAGATTGTAGATACATCCTTAGCGGGACAACTTCTAGGACAAAAATTAATGTATTTAGAGGCTGGGAGTGGTGCGACACATCCGATTGATTCTGAAATAATATCAGAAGTAAAAAAAACGATTAATATTCCATTAATTGTTGGAGGTGGCGTAAGAAGTAAAAAACAATTAGATGACGCATACAAAGCCGGTGCAGATATGGTAGTTGTCGGTACAGCTTTTGAAGAAGATGAAGCTTTTTTTAACGAATTAAATTAAAGAGAATGAAGATATCTGTAGATTTAACTTTATCACCTTTACAGGATAATTACGAGGAACACATAATTACTTTTATTAAAGCATTACAAAATTCTGAATTTAAAGTACTAGAAAATCCTCTTAGTACTCAAGTGTATGGTGATTATGATACTTTAATGCCGTTTTTAACAAAGACGATAAGGGCATCTTTTCAAAATCAAGATATTTCAGTACTTACTATGAAGGTAATAAAATCAGATAGAAGCGATTATGAGCCAAATTTTTGATTTTTTCCTTGAAGCCTACAAAGCTACTCCCAGATACCAAATAGTACTAGAAGCTATAGCTTTCGTATTCGGTATAGCCAGTGTTTGGTTTGCTAAAAAAGAAAATATATTAGTATACCCAACAGGTATAATCTGCACTGTAATTACTGTGTATCTACTTTATATCAACGAGTATTTTGGTGATATGATGATGAATTTTTACTATTCTGTAATGAGTATTTATGGTTGGTGGAACTGGTCCAGAAAAAAGAAAGGAAAATATATTGTACCTATTTCCAGAACCAATACTAAAGAGAAATGGATAGGCTTTGCACTTTTTCTATCTACAATGGTAGTTACTTTTATGGTATATAAAGCATACGATTACAATATCCAAATTCCGAATTATTTGGACATTTTAACTTCAGGAATTTTCTTTACTGCGATGTGGTATATGGCAAATAAAAAGATAGAAAACTGGACACTATGGATTGTGGCAAATATTATTACAATTCCTTTATATGCTTATAGAGGATTAGGAATGCTATCACTCCAATACATCATCTTCACTATATTAGCAATACAAGGATATTTAGAATGGAAGAAAAGCTTAAACAGAAACCTTCAAACTGCATAAAGGTTGTATTATTTGGGCCGGAATCTACTGGCAAAACAACGCTTTCTATGCAATTGGCTAGACATTATGATTCTGTTTGGGTGCCAGAATATGCAAGGCAATACCTGCAAAGTAAATGGAATAACGAAAGAAAAACTTGTGAGCCAAAAGATTTATTGCCTATTGCTAAAGGGCAAATTCGTTTGGAAAATAAATTAGCAAGAAAAACTAATACTGTGTTGATTTGTGATACAGATCTTTTAGAAACAAAAGTCTATTCCGAAGCATACTATTTAGGAACTTGTGACCCTGTTTTAGAGAAATATGCTATCGAAAACACATACGACCTTTATTTTTTAACGTATATTGATACCCCTTGGGAAGCCGACGACTTACGAGATAAACCAGAGCATAGAGAAGAAATGTTCAAAGCTTTCGAAAGTGCCTTAATAAAGTACAATAGACCTTATGTGCTGCTTAAGGGAAGTAAGCAAAACAGACTAGAAGAGGCCATAAAGTATATCGACCAACTTTTAAAGAAACAACGTTGAATTTTACAGAAAAACAACTCAAACAAATACATGATAAAGGGCTGACTTTAGATAAAGTTCAGAGTCAAGTAAACCTATTCAAGAAAGGGCTGCCATTTGTTAATTTAAAATCGGCTGCAACTATTGGGAATGGTATTTTGTCCATTAATGATAATGAAAGAAAAGATTTAATTGAGAATTATGACAATAAGCGTGATGATATATCAATACTAAAGTTTGTTCCTGCATCTGGTGCTGCGACCCGAATGTTTAAGTTCTTATTTAAATTCTTTGAAGACTTCAGGCCGAAGGAAGAAAGTCTTAATTCTTATATAAACAGGAAGAAAGCTTCAGAAATGTCGATTTTTTTTGTAGGCATAAATAAGCTTCCTTTTTATTATATAGTAAAACAACAACTACATAAACTGAATAAAAATTTTGGTAAACTTAGTCTTAATGAGCAGTTGTATTTGTTTGTAGAAATGATGATGGCTAAGGATAAACTTAACTATGGTAACTACCCAAAAGGGTTGATTCCTTTTCATCAATATAGGGATCATATAGCCACTGCTTTTGAGGAACATCTCTTTGAAGCCGCTATATATGCTTCGTCTAATGGTAAGGCAGATTTGCATTTTACGATTTCAGAAAAGCATAAAAATATTTTTGATGAAGAGTTTAAGAGAATTGAAGAAATCGTCGAAAGAAAAACAAATACAGCTTTTGATATTTCATTTTCATATCAAAAAGAATCCACAGATACTATAGCATTAACAACAGACAATAAGCCCTATATTGAAGAGGATGGATCATTATTGTTTAGGCCATCTGGTCATGGTGCGTTAATAGAAAATTTAAACGACCTTGATGCTGATGTTATTTTTATCAAAAATATAGACAATGTTGTTGTTTTCAAGTACGAACAAGAAGTTGCCGATAGTAAGAAAATGTTGGCGGGTAAATTATTGAAAGTGCAAGAACAAGCCTTTACATATTTAAGAGCTTTAGAAGCAGATGTCAATGAAGAAAAATTAATGGTTATCGCTCAGTTTATGTCTAATGAGCTTAATTTGGTTATTAGTACTGAGTTCGAGAAGTATAGCAAAAAGTATCAAAAAGAATATTTGTTCGAAAAGCTCAATCGTCCAATAAGAGTCTGTGGCATGGTAAAAAATGAAGGTGAACCCGGTGGCGGTCCATTTTGGGTAAAAGATGAAAGTGCTAATATATCTTTACAGATAGTTGAGTCTGCTCAAATTGATAAAAAGAACAAACATCAAAAAAATATTCTTAAAAATGCAACTCATTTTAATCCAGTAGATCTTGTATGTGGTGTTAAAGACTATAAAGGCAATAAGTTTGATTTAACTAAGTATGTAGATCATAAAACTGCTTTTATCACAATGAAAACGAAAGTTGGTAAAGACATTAAAGCATTAGAGCTACCTGGATTATGGAACGGAAGTATGGCAAATTGGAACACAATTTTCGTTGAGGTACCACTTGTTACTTTTAATCCTGTGAAAACTGTCAATGACCTTCTAAAAGCCCATCATCAAGTTGGTAGCTAATGATTACCGTTGAAGATATAATATCAGAGATTCAATTCAAAGCTGTTAGAAGTTCTGGTAGTGGAGGGCAGCATGTAAACAAGGTTTCGACAAAGATTGAACTCAGGTATGATTTATTGAAATCCACGGTTCTTACAGAAGAACACAAAGAACTTTTACTCAAAACAATTGCAGAAAGATTAACTAAAGACAATGTCATTATTCTTCACTGTGATGAAACTAGAAGCCAGTATCGAAATAAAGAAATAATTGTCAGACGTTTGCTTGATATCCTTAATAGAGGGTTGGTACAACCAAAAATGCGCAAACCTACAAGAATCCCCAAATCTGTTAGGCTAAAACGACTAAAAAACAAGAAACTACAATCCGATAAAAAAACATCTCGGAAAAAACCTAATATTGAATAAAAAATTCTTGATTCATAATTAGTAAATCAAAAATCCTATATATCTTTGCTGCGTTCTCATTAGGGGTGCCGATAAGCGGCTGAGATCATACCCATTGAACCTGGAACAGGTAATGCTGTTTAGGAAAGCGAACGTTAAAAAAATGTCCTGAGGATATTTTTGTGGATGCCAAATAATCATCGATTAGGAGGTTGCTATAAATAACGTTTATTAAGTAATATCAACAATAGAATAATCACCCCTTTTTATTCGCATAAATTTTAGTTTCGAATGAAAAGTAATTTTGCATTCCTGTCTATTCGGTTATTTTTTAAAAAAGTATCAGTATTACTGTTTTTTATTGCTTCTACATCTGTTTTTGCTCAAGAAAAGGAAAAAGATTCGACGCAATTACAAAAGCTAGATGAAGTTCTAATTAGTGCCATTCGTGTTAAGGAAGGAACACCCATGACCTACAGTAATGTATCTAAAGAAGAGCTAAATAAAAGAAATCTTGGTCAAGACATTCCAATACTGTTAAACTATTTACCTAGTGTTGTTACAACCACAGATGCTGGGGCTGGAGTGGGATATACAGGTATTCGTGTCAGGGGTAGTGATGCCACCCGAGTTAACGTTACAATTAACGGTATTCCTTATAACGACTCCGAATCCCATGGTACCTTTTGGGTAAATCTTGGGGATTTTGCGTCCTCTGTTGAGAGCCTTCAGTTGCAAAGGGGTGTGGGTACTTCTACTAATGGTTCAGGTGCTTTTGGTGCGAGTTTAAATATTCTTACAGATGCAGTCTCAGAGAAAGCTAATGCAGAAATTGCTTCATCTATTGGCTCATTTAATACTTTTAAGAATACTGTAAAATTCAGCACCGGTAAACTTAATAATCATTTTGAAGTGGCGGGAAGACTTTCTAAGATAACAAGTGATGGTTATATAGACAGAGCCGAATCAGAACTAAAATCATATTTTCTTCAAGGAAGTTATGTAGATGATAATACTCTTATTAAAGCGATTACTTTTGGAGGTTTTGAAAGAACATATCAATCTTGGTTTGGTATTGATGCTGCTACTTTAGAGTCTGATAGAACGTTCAATCCAGCAGGGGTTTATACAGACGAAAATGGAAATACTCAGTTTTATGACAACGAAGTTGACAACTACAATCAAGACCATTATCAACTACATTGGAATCAGCGATATGATAATAACTGGTCCTCTAATTTAGCATTTCATTATACTTACGGAAGAGGATATTTTGAGCAATACAAAGAAGACGAAGATTTCTCTACTTACGGATTTACGCCAATTGTTATCGGAGGTGAAACGATTGAAACCACAGATCTAATACGAAGACGTTGGTTGGATAACGACTTTTACGGCACTACTTTTTCTTTAAACTATAAAAATTCTAAAACGGATATAGTCTTTGGAGGCGCTTATAATGTATACGAGGGAGACCATTTTGGAGAGGTTATTTGGGCACAATTTGCCAGCAATAGCGAAATACGAGACCGCTATTACGATAATTCTGCAAAGAAAACTGAATTTAATGTGTTTTCTAAAGCTACTTTTAAGCTAGATGGTAAATGGAGTCTTTACGGTGATTTGCAAGTCCGAAGTATCGATTACTCAACTGATGGCGGATTGAATTCTGATTTAGTGAATTTTTCAGTAGAGGATAACTTTACCTTCTTCAATCCTAAAGTTGGGGCTACATATCAATTAAATCAGGACAATACTTTGTATGCTTCTTATGCACGTGCAAACAGAGAACCCAACCGTACAGATTACGAAAATGGAAATCCAGAACCAGAAGAGTTAAACGATTTTGAGCTAGGATGGAGACATGTTTCAGAGAGAACAGTCTTAAATACAAATGTATATTATATGGGTTATAATAACCAACTAGTGCTCACTGGAGCATTAGATGATGTTGGTGCTCCCATACGTGCAAATAGTGGTAAAAGTTATCGATTAGGGCTCGAAGTTGATGCCCAAATAAAGATTTCTGATAAGTTTTCGGTATTGCCAAACATTGCTATTAGCACTAATAAGAATGTTGACTTTTCGAGAACTTTAAATGGTGAGTTAATTACTATTGGAAATACAAATATTTCTTTTTCGCCAGATGTAATTATTGGAAATATGTTACAATTTAATCCAATACAAAACCTTCAATTTGTGTTCTTGTCTAAATATGTTGGAGAGCAATACATGAGTAATTTTGACGTGGAAGCCTCTAAGTTGGATAGTTATTTTGTAAATGATTTTAATGTCACTTACGAGATAAAGCCAAAATCAATTTTCAAATCAATTGTTTTATCAGGTCTAGTGAATAATATTTTTAACACCAAGTATGTTTCTAATGGGTATTATTTTACATTCGATGTGCCTAATGATCCTAATCCAGGTGTCACAACTTTTGATGGTGCAGGGTTTTATCCGCAAGCGGGAACTAATTTTTTGTTAGGGGCGACGTTTAAGTTTTAATTATTAAAAACCCTAATAATATTTCCAACGACTTCAACACCATAGGGTACAAGTCCGTATTGACCAGAAGTGCCTTCTTGTTGACCGCCGTTTACAATGTTATAAGTGTTATCGTCGTCACAAGCGCATGATGCAATAATGCCTTCTACTGTAAGTCGAGAACAAGTATTCACTTGATGATTCGGGTCACTTAACTCGAAAGCGCTGTAGGTAGTACCAGAACTATATAGTACAACGCCGTTAACACCATAAGGATTATCTAATAAAATATAATTACCAGGAAATTGTAGATTACTGTATTGAGGAAGGTTGGTATTTATTAAATCACCAGTATCAAAAGCATAATCTGGGATATTAGGGTTGCCATTTCTGCCATCGTCATTGCTACTGCATGATGTTAGTAATAAGACAGTTAAGATAAAAATTGTAATTGTTTTCATAACGTAATTGTGGACTTGTAATTTACGTAAAAATCGACTTTCAGGTAAATATTTTGTATATTTGTATCCTGAATCTCGTGTGAGCGAGATTCTTTTTATTTTATATTAAACGATGAAGTTATGAGTAAAGTATCATACTACACAGCAGAAGGACTAAAAAAATTGAGAGAAGAATTAGCGCAACTTAAAGACGTAGAACGCGTTAAAGCTTCTAAAGCTATTGCGGAAGCCAGAGATAAAGGAGATTTGAGCGAAAATGCCGAATACGATGCCGCTAAAGAAGCGCAAGGCATGCTGGAGATGCGGATCTCTAAATTAGAAGACCAACTTGCTGGAGCACGTTTAATAGATGAATCTCAACTAGACAACTCTAAGGTGTTAGTACTGTCTAAAGTGAAGATTAAAAATCAGACCAATGGCATGGAAATGCTTTATACACTGGTTGCAGATGGTGAAGCTGATTTAACTTCTGGAAAAATATCAGTTAACTCTCCAATTGGGAAAGGTCTTCTGGGAAAGTCTGTTGGCGAAGTTGCCGAAATACAAGTGCCAAATGGTGTTATGAAGTTTGATATAATAGAAATAAGCCGCTAAGTTGTCATTCTTGCGAAGACAAGAATCCACTTTTTCGGAAGAATATTAAGATGAGTTCAATTTTTACAAAAATAATCAACGGAGAGATTCCATGCTACAAGGTAGCAGAGACGGATGATTTTTTGGCATTTCTGGATATTAACCCCAATGCAAAAGGACACACTCTTTGTATTCCTAAAAAAGAAGTAGACAAGATTTTCGATTTGGATGAAGAGACCTACAATGCATTGATGCAATTTTCAAGAAAGGTAGCTATAGCTATTGAGAAAGTGATTCCTTGTAAGCGCGTTGGAATGTCTGTTATTGGGTTGGAAGTCCCACATGTACATGTGCATCTAATTCCGTTGAACTCTATGGAAGATGCTCGTTTTTTAAATAAAGAGAGTCTTACTAAGGAAGAGTTTGAAGTTACTGCTAAAGCAATAAGCAACGCCCTTTAATTACTTTAAACCCATTACTTCAGGAAAGAAGATAGCTAGGATAGTTACAATTACTATCATATCTATTACTATAAAAACTATCCAAGCGAGGCGCTTTAATTTTAAAGATGGAGGTTTAGGGCTGAATGCCTTTTTCTGATAATCGTAAACACGCTCGATATCGTCAGTCCAGCTTACAGGATAAATGGCTGTATCGCATTTAGTACAAGCAAGTTCTTCAACAACATCATTTGTTATTGATTTATAGAATTGTGTTTCCTTAAATTTTTGCTTAAAAGTCAGAACTAACCCTTCTGTGGAATAACATTCAGGGCAATTATTCTTGAGAGGGACTTCTTTTATTGTAATCAACTTTTCGCTCATAATTTTAATTATGTGATTCTTTTTAATGAAATCTGCATAGTTGTGCCTTTACCTATTACTGATGATAATACTTTAATTCTTCCTTTATGATAATCTTGTATAATCCTTTTTGCAAGTGATAACCCTAATCCCCAGCCGCGCTTTTTACTAGTGTAACCAGGCTCAAAAACTTTACTAAAAAGATTTTTAGGTATGCCTTTTCCAGTGTCCGCTATATTTATATGTACGTATTTATCGGATGGAAAGATTTTAAGAGACAATTCTCCTTTTCCTTTCATGGCGTCAATGGCATTTTTCACTAAATTCTCAATGGTCCAACTAAAGAGTTGAGGATTCAATTCAGCAAAAATAGAACTGTTCGGAGTTTCTAGTTTAAAATCAATAAGCTTTGAAGAGCGTGCTTTAAGGTAATTGTAAGATTCTATTGTTTCTTCAACAATATCTACTTTTTTAAGAGTAGGAACAGAGCCAACTTTAGAAAAACGCTCAGTTATGGTTTCAAGACGAGAGACATCTTTTTCAATTTCTTGTATATAATCAGGATTAACATTTTCACTTTTTAAAATTTCCGTCCAACCAATAAGCGAAGATAATGGCGTTCCTATCTGATGAGCAGTTTCCTTGGCCATACCTGTCCATAGTTTATTTTGCTCAGCATTCTTAGAACTTCTGTAAAAGAAATAAACGACTGCGGCAAAAAGAAAAGCAATGAGTAATAATGCTAGAGGGTAATACTTTAGTTTATTTAACAATTCAGAATTTCCATAATACACAGTATTTATTATCTCGTCATCAACTTTAATTGAAATTGGATTGTACTCATTTTCAAATTTGATTAGCACTTTTCTCAAATAAATGGAATCCTCTAATTTTTTTTCTTGTTCTTGAGTCAAGTTCCTGCTGCTGTGATAATTTCCTTTTCCATCCACCAAAATCATTGGTGTAGTTGTATTGCTTTGAAGTATTTCAAGAGATAGATTACTAATGTCTTCTTCAAGGTCTGTACTTTTTAAAAGTTCAGGATAGGCATAAGACCAATTGCGCATTTTTGTGCGCTCCTCTTGCTTAAAACTTTGAAAGAATTGATAAGTATTCCACAAAATAAGAGATATGATAACAAATGATACAAAAATCATTAACCACCTGAAGGCATTCTTATTGCTGGTTAGCTGC
>CALLVC010000338.1 GCA_938010785.1 uncultured Saprospiraceae bacterium | reverse complement strand
GTTCAATCCCGATAACTATCGGGACGGCTATTAAAAAAAGCCAACCCGTCCGTAAACGGTTCACCCGTACGGGCTCATCTTGCCTAACAAAAAAATACACTCGATTAACTTGTCAATTACTTATAAATGATAGCACTAGGACTTTTTTGCTCGCTCATCCTGTAAACAAAGAACCGCAAAACGTCCAAGACGAATTGCGGTAATAAAACTCTACTAAAATGTATTTCTTATTGAAGTTGGGAAGCGCTCTAATAGAAAATAGAGCAGCTTCATAGATACCAAAGTTCGTTTTGTTTTACATGTTTATTAGTAAAAGTATTATCAGTTACCAGTTTCCTGTTGCCAGTTTGATTAAAAACTGGCAACCGATAACTGGCAATTGATTTTATTCCTTATCTCCACCAAAATCTAATCTCAAGGTAGCTAAAACTCTTCTACCTATTTGAGGGAATAATGGGAAAACTCTGTACTTCTTATCAAATAAGTTTTGAGCAGAAACATTGAACGTTATCATATCATTGAATTTGTAACCCAATCCTAAATCAACAATCGTTCTGTCTCCTGTTTCGCCTGAGAATTGTCCAAGTAGAGCCAAGAATGACTCATCATATTGAATAGAAAGGTTTGCTCTGAATCCTGTTGCGGCTGCATAGTTACCACCTAATCTAACTTTATTCTGAGGAGCAGAAACGGAAGTTGTTTCTGTTGCACCGTCACCACCTTTAATGGTTGGATTAAAGATATTATCAGAAATGTAAGAATAGTTAGCGTAGAAAGATAAATCTTGACTAGCATAGTATTCTAAACCTAAATCCATACCTGTGTAGTCATAAGCATCAAAAGTTCTATAACCCGCTGCTAAGTGTGTTATACCATTATCTGGTACATTGTCCGTTGGAGTAGTTGCGAAGATAGCTCCCCCAATTAATGGGGCAACTCCTGCAGCAAATCCATCTCCACCTTGTGTGAATGCTCCACCAATAGCTGCTGTTAATGCATCTGCGGTTGGACCAGCAGCAGGATTATTTGCGCCGCCTAATACGTCATTAAAAATAAATTCTCTTAACTCAGGAGTAGCAACTGCTGCACCTAAATCAGCACCGAATTGTGCACCAACTGGAATCCAAGATGGACTAATAGCTGTAAATAAAGTGGCTCCGTCAATTTTTCTATTATATATATCTAAACTTACGCCTACTTTATCGCCAAGTAATCCTTTATAGCCAAATTCCCAAGTATCTTCTTTTCTAAGTACCGCCTGTGGGGCATTAGAAATACCTAATGGTTGTTGATTGAACAAGTTAATACCTGTCCATGATCCAGTAAATCCTCCTGGTGTGTTAGCAGGGTCTACTAAATATCCTTGGATAGCACCTGCTATAGCAGCAGCTTGGTCAGCAGGAACACCTCCTCCTTGTAATTGAGCAGCAATTCCTGGAATTAACGCAGCTAATGTTGGTTGTGCTACCGCTCCATAGGTATAGGCATTTGGCCATCCTGGTGTACCAACGGGAAGGTCTGGGAATGGTAATGCGTTATTAATATCAATTACAGGATTATTGAAAGTTTGCTCATTTTTATTACCCACTAACCAAACATCAAATGGAGTAGGGGTACCAGCAACTGGGAAGTCAATATTTACTTGTAATTGAGAAGGGGAAGCAACTGCTCGGTTAAAACCGAATCGGAAAGTATGTTTTGGAGAAGGCTTATAAACCATCACCGCTCTTGGAGAAAAAGCACTTTCATCTGTAAAGTTAAATCTATCGCCACGTCCAGCTAAAACTAAATCTAATTTATCTCCTAAAGCAAATTTACCTTGAAGATATATTCCTGAGATACCAAAATCATCATCATCTTCATTTCTACCATATACTTGATTATTTGTATTGGCTATAGAATTTCTGTAGTCAAATCCAGCAGTCCAATTTGCATTTAGAAAACTAGGCGTATCGAAGTTGTATTGAACTTGTGCTTCAATTTGCTTTCTCTCGATACCTGTAGTGTTACCAGTTTGGTAAAGGAAAGTAGGTTTGTCGTCTGTTCCTCCAGTAGCCCCTAAGTAAAAAGCTTGGACAAATAATCCTCCTTTTTGCATTCTACCTTGTATCCAAGTCTCTGTATTTTGTGATAATCCTTCTCCTTGTGAATTATAAAATACAGCAGAAGCACTATTTAACCCACCTGAAACATTGAAAGAAAGGTCATCTTGTGGTCTAAATTCTAAGGTAGCAGTAGTCGAGAATGATTCCCAAAAATCTTGCATTGGATTTCCGTCACCATCAGGATCTAAGTCTCTTTCTGTTAATAGTACTCTACCCGGTTGAGTTGCATCAACTATACCATTTGTAATCGCTGGTGAGGATATTTCTTTTTTTAATTTTGCAATTTGGGCAGCATCTTCTACTGAATCTAAGGTAAATTCATCTCCTTTTTTGTAAACAGCATTTACCTTGAATCCAAATTTATCAGATACTTTAGTAGCATGTCTAGCACTAATACCAAATGTTTTTAATTCACCTCCCATCAACTCTACTGATGTTCCAGGCTTGTCAATTGGAGACTTCGAGATGAAGTGAATTACCCCTGCTGTTACCCCAGGACCGTATAAAGCAGAACCAGGGCCTCTTACAACCTCAATTCTATCAACGTCTAAATTATTCAAAGGAGAGTTTAAGGCATCAAAAGTTCCTAAACCTGGACCAGAAAGAGAACGGTAATCCAAAATAGGGAAAGATGCAGAACCAAAAAGTCCACCATCACCACGTAATTGAATGTTGATTCTACCCGCAGACTGCTGCTGAATCGTTACACCCGGTGCAGAAATTAAGTTTCTTACTGGGTTTTCTTGTGGAGATGCCTCTAATTTTCTAGCATTGAATACGGAAATAGAAGCTGGTGCCTCTTGTACTTTTTCTCGTCTTCTAGAAGCAGATACTACTACTTCTTGACCTATTAATGCACTTGGTTGAAGTGCAAGTGCCATGCCTGACTGAGCACTAGTAACTTCTACAGTTTGTTGTGCAAAACCAGTATAACTTACTTCTAAAGTCCAAGGAAGTGGTGTATCACTAGTAATGGAAAAATTTCCATCTAAATCTGTACTAGAACCAACAGTAGTCCCTTGGATAATAACATTCGCTCCGATTAACGGGTCGCCTAATTCAGCATCCGTTATCACCCCACTTACTGTGGTTTGAGCGTGAAGGGTGACCGTAGCAAAGGCAAGAAATGCTACTGCCATAACGAGTAATCGTTTCATCATTTTAAGTGAGTTTTAATTTAATAAAATAATAGTAAAAAATTGCTTGGATTAGCTTTTTAATCCAGAATGAATTTATCTTTTATAGTTGGTAGCGTTATTATTGGTGATGTTTGCTAATACAGAAAGTCCTGTATTTATAATTTTTATTTTGTTTAGTGAAATTATCTTCGTTTTTATGAGAGATGTTCCATTATTTATTTTGAAGCAAAGCAAATGTAGTGAAAATTCGCTAATTACCAAATTTGAAGAATGAAAAATATAATATATACTTTATATTTAATGTAAAATGTAGCAACTTTAACAAAATTTATTTGGAAATTTTAGTCATCTACTTTTTAGGTCAGTAGTAATCGATATCAGGAGACTAACTTATCTTTTCATAGTTACTAAAATAAAAAAGCCGCAAAGATTCTAAAGAACCCTTGCGGCTTATTATCTATGATAATTCAACGTATATTAATCATATAAGGCAAAGTAAAATAATTAATTAGCCATTTATGAGTTCATCTTTTTTACTAGCATCCCGTCCGCTATGCGGTTCACAAACAGTACTTTATTAATTTATTTTGCCTAACATCATGAATTATTTTAGGCTTAATAATTTACAGATAACTCTACCCGTCTATTCTGCTTTCTACCTGCGCTGTATTTATTATCTGCAACTGGCTGGCTTTCACCATAGCCTACTGCTGATACTCTACTAGCATCAACACCTCTATCCGTCAAGTACTTCTTAACTGCATCTGCTCTCCTTTGAGATAATTGCTGATTAGATTCACTTGAACCAATAGAATCTGTGTGACCACCAATATTTAATTTATAACTTGGATTATCATTCATAATGTTAATCACATCCCTCAAAATAGTTTTTGATGAAGTACGAATTCTGTTGCTTCCTGTCTCAAATTGAACTCCTTGTAATGCTCTATTAAATACTTCTGTTACACTTGCAGGAATTGCTGGACAACCATTCGCTGTAGAAGCGGCTACTGTAGGACATGCATCATTTCTATCCGCTACACCATCGCCGTCACCATCTGGACAACCATTCGCAGTTCCCGATGCGTTTGGACATGCATCTCTACTATCTGGTACTCCGTCACCATCTGTATCTGGGTCTGCTGGACAACCATTCGCTGTAGAAGCTGCTACTGTAGGACATGCATCATCTTTATCTGCTACACCATCGCCATCACCATCTGGACATCCTCCGATTGGACCTGCTGCGTTTGGACATGCATCATTTGCATCTGCAACACCGTCACCATCTGAATCTGGACATCCGCCAATTGGACCTGCTGCATTTGGACATGCATCATCTTTATCTGCTACACCGTCGCCATCAGCATCTGGACATCCGCCGATTGGACCTGCTGCATTTGGACATGCATCTTCATTATCTGCTACACCATCGCCATCTGAATCTGGGCATCCATTCATGTTACCTGCAACTGTAGGACAAGCATCATTAACATCTGCAACTCCATCACCATCACCATCAGGACAGCCGTTGGTTGACGCAAGACCTGCTGCTAATGGACAAGCATCTGCGCTATCCATGATACCATCACCATCAGAATCTGGACATCCGCCAAATTCTTTCAGACCTGCTGTGTTTGGACAATTATCTTTTGAATCAGAAATACCGTCACCATCTGCATCTTGCTTACGGCCCATATCGCCACCAAAGTGGTAGGTCAATTTACCTAAAACTCTTCTTCCGATAATTGGGAAGTTAGGAAATATTCTGTATTCGTTGTCGAATAAATTTTGAGCAGTAAGGTCTAATGCTAATCCATTATCAAATTTATATCCAACACCGGCATCTACTAAGTTTTTAACATCAGTATCTCCTGTGTATTGACCAAGATTAGCAAAGAAAGAATCATCATGTTGGAAAGCAACATTCCATCTCAAACCAAATTCAGGCGTGTAGTTAGCACCTAATCTATATTTGTTTAAAGGAACACTTTGTGAAGTCAAAGCAGTTTGACCTTCTGACCCAACTACTACGGGATTAAATTCGTTATCCGACACCCAAGAGTAATTACCAAAGAAAGATAAATCTTCACTTACATAGTACTGTAAACCGAAATCTGCTCCCCAATAGTCAAATGCCTCAAAAGTTCTATATCCTGCTGCTGATTTTACATTTCCAGAGCTTGGTACGTTATCAGTTGGCGTTGTTGCCAAAATACCTCCAGCATTTAAGGCATCAATATTTGGTCCAATCGCATCCGCAAAACCTGTTCCTCCTGCTAAATAAGCACCTTCAATGGCTCCTAGTAATAGGTCAGCAGTTGGCCCAGCAGCTGGATTAGCCGCTCCTCCTAAAGTGTTAAAGATAAAATCTCTTAAAGCAGGGTTAGCTACGTCACTCGCTAAATCTTGTGCATAGTTAGCGCCACTTAGGATATAGTTTGGACTGATACCTGTAAATAGGGTAGCACCATCAATTTCTCTATTATAAACATCTAAAGTAACCCCTAATCTATCTCCTATCAAACCTTTATAACCTACTTCCCAAGTGTCTTCTGTTCTTAGTTTTGCCGCAGGTGCATTTACTAAGCCTAATGGTTGTCGGTTGAATAGGTTGATGCCTGTAAATTGACCCGTAAATCCAGCAGGTGTATTTGTTGGATCATTCAGATAGCCTGCAATTGCTTGTGAAATAGCATCAGCAGTTGCTGCATCAGCACCACCTCCTTGCAGAGCAGCAGAAATTCCAGGAATTAATTGTGCTTGTACTGCTCCGTTTACGGCACCATATGCAATTGCATTTGGAAATCCTGGTGTACCTAAAGGTAAGTTAGGGATGCCCGCTGCTTGCAACAAGCTATTAAATTCAATTTGTGGATTATCGTTGAACGTTTGTTCGTTTTTATTTCCTACTAACCAGATATCCATACCGGGAGCGGCAGAAACTGGGAAGTCAATATTAATCTGTAATTGAGATGGCGTACCAACCGCACGGTTAAATCCACCTCTAAACGTATGAGTTGGAGAAGGTTTCCAAACAAATACAGCTCTAGGAGAGAAAGCGGTTTCATCCAAGAAATTGAATCTATCCGCTCTACCTGCTAATACTAAATCTAATTTTTTGCCTAAAGCAAATTTACCTTGTAAGTATCCACCGAAGATGCTAAACGCATCATCATCTTCATTTCTACCATAGACCTGATTCTTACTATCCGCATTATTTGTACGGAAGTCAAAACCCGCTGTCCAATTGGCATTCAAAAGATTTGGTGTATCAAAATTATATTGAACTTGCGCTTCTATTTGCGTTCTCGCTATACCCGTCTCTAAACCAGTTTGGTATAAGAACGTTGGGCGGTCATCTGAGGTACCATTATTATTCAAAACAAAGGCTTGAGCAAATAGTCCTCCTTTTTGCAATCTAGCTTGTGCCCAGATTTCTCTTGATTGAGTCAAACCTTCTCCTTGAGAATTGAAGAAAACTGCCGAAGCTTGATTCCATCCACCTGATAGATTAAAGGAAAGATCATCTTGTGGTCTGAACTCTAAATTAGCTGTAATAGATTGTTGGTCCCAAGAATCTTTCAAAGGATTGCCATCGCCATCTGGGTCTGTGTCTTCAGGGCCCCATAATACTTCTCCTTGCTGACCACCGTCAACGATTCCTCCTACTACTACTGGTCTTCTGATTGTATTACTTAATAATGCGATACGTGCATCATCTACTCCTTGTCTTAAGGTAAATTCATCTCCTCTTTTGATTACACCCCCTATCTTAAATCCAAATTTATCAGATACCTTAGTTGCGTGTCTAAATGAGCCTCCAAAGGTATTCAATTCTCCTCCGATTAATTCTATAGAAGTTCCAGGGTTGTCAATAGCTGATTTAGTAATGAAGTGAACTACACCAGAAGTTACACCTGGACCATAAAGTGCAGAACCAGGACCTCTAACCACCTCAATTCTTTGAATGTCCATATTGTTTAATGGAGAGTTCAAAGCATCAAATGTTCCTAAACCAGGACCTGATAGCGAACGATAATCTAATATGGGGAAAGATGCAGAACCGAAAATACCCCCATCTCCTCTCAATTGGATATTAATCCTTCCCGCAGATTGTTGTTGAACTGTTACCCCAGGCATATTAATGATACTTCTGGCAGCATTTTCGTTCGGCGTTGCTTCTAAAGATTTAGCGCTCAAGACTGAGATAGAAGCAGGCGCTTCTTGTATTTTCTCTCTTCTTCTTGAAGCGGAGATTACAACTTCCTGACCTATAATTGCACTTGATGCAAGATTGATGTTCAAATTAGCATTAGAGCCAGTTACAGTCATCGTTTTTGGTGCAAAACCTGTGTAAGATACTTCTAGTGTCCAGGGAAGTGGATTGTCACTAGTGATAGAATAATTACCATCCAAGTCTGTACTGGCTCCGATAGTTGTTCCAACGATAATGACGTTGGCGCCAATTAATGGTTCATTAAGTTCTTCGTCCATAATGACACCACTAACGGTTGTTTGTGCTTGTAAGCTTACTGTAGTAAGTAAAAATAAAGCACATAAAATGTTAAAAAGACGTTTCATCATTTTAGTGAGTTTTGATTTTGAAAACACTTTTAAAATTGAAAAATTTCCGAATTGAAAAATTCGGAAATTTTGTCGTTTCTTTAATGATTAAAAAATAAGAATTAATCTTAGCAATAAACACGCACGTTCTATTACTTTATCAATTCTCTTTGATTGAAATTAATGGTTATATATAATTATTTTATTACAACTTGTAGGCTGAGTTTGGTAGTGAATGCTACTGAAGAGAAAGGTTTCGTTTTTCGTTTTGTTTTGAATGCTTTTTTAAATCCACCTGACTTTTAAATAGTATACTACTTTTCAGCCTTAAGTATTTTTTACAGTATCTCGGGGATTACTTATTTGATTTGATTATTTGGAGTACGATGAAATTATGTTGGAGTATTAATGTTTAGAAATCAACTTTTTAAAAAATTATGTCGCTAATATATCATTATTTTTTATTATTCCTAAACTCTATGCAATAAGATGTTTAAAAATGTATAAAATTAGATATAAGCTGTCAATTCATAATATTGTCAAAAGAATTTCAACATTTCAATTACACCATTCTTTTTATTTACCTTTGCGGCAAAGATTATTTGGTTTTATATTTTTGATTTTACTGGTCATTTCCGCTAAATTTAGTTATCAGCTTACTCTACCCTACTAAAAATCGTAATTACCGCCCTTCGCTGCTTCGCAGCTCGGGCGGGGGAGGGAGCTTGAGGGTGAACCGATTTTTTTCGAGCCTAAAGCTCGAAAAA
>CALLVC010000337.1 GCA_938010785.1 uncultured Saprospiraceae bacterium | reverse complement strand
TTCATATCCACTTTGGGATTCTCTGGTGCTAAATCATAAAATCGAGCGATTCTATTTAAGTCTTCTGTTGTGGCACCTGCTGGAATTCTTGGTTTAAATTTATCGTGTTCCACGCCGTATAACCATGCGGAGAATAGCGTTTGGTGGGCACCGCCTCGATACCAATTGCCTTGCTCATATAAACCTCCGACTCTACCAACACCTGCACCAAAACCTTGTGGTACCATAGCTGCCAAAGCTGGGTGATTTTGAGTAGCCGCTTCCATCTGCCATTCTGCGGTAGAGGAACAACCTTGTAAACCTATTTTACCATTTGACCAAGATTGGTTTTGCATCCAAGTAAAGGCATCATAAGCATCTGTGACAGGCGTGCCTAGAATGTCCCATTCGCCTTCTGAAAAATAGCGACCTCGCTCGTTTTGTACAACGTAGGCATAGCCTCTTTTGACGGCTTCATAAGCTCGTTGTCGAGTACGTGTTCTTTCTTCGCCATCTCCCCAAGAGTTGAAGTTATAAGGCGTCCGAGAAAAAATAATTGGTACTTTTTCATCTGTTTTGGGGCGATAAATATCGGTACATAAGCGGATACCATCTCGCATGGGCATCATCACTCTGGTTTCTTGAATGGAGATTTCTTTTAACTTTTGGACGATGTTATCTTGAGCCGATAATGGAGTGTAGATAGCTGATAAACAGCAAATTATTAGTAATAGGTTGAATTTGTAATTAAACATAATGGCCTAATTTGGTTAATTAATCTTTTGTTGATTGGACAAGGTACAAATTCTTAGGGCTTTTTTATAAAAGGTAGGAGAAGACAAAAGGGTTTTCTTATAAAAATGAAATTCCCTTTTACAAATTTTGCCATTCGATATGGTCCCGATAAAAATCGGGATTAGGAATGTCTTGCAAAGAAGTTTTTATAATAGAACCCTGAAGAAGACAAGATAGAGTAATGTTTTTTAGCTTGACTTACTACTAAGTAATTCCTGTAATTCACTATCTTTTTTAGCCAATAGGTGTAAATAATCCGCTTTTTCTTGACTCAATTTTTTTATACTTGCACCGCTTAATTTGCTATTCTCTCAAAGATAGGGAACGGTGAAAAAATAAACTTACAAACCTGCCTGAGTGTCGGGCAGGTTTGTAAATCTATTTCTACACCGTTCCTAGGAAAATATGGCTTAGAAACTCCTAAAAATAAAAAATCGGATACCTTAGCTTTTCGCTGAAAGTACCCGATTTGGATTTTTTCTTATTACGATTTTAATTTACTGCTTCACTTTTTGCTTTCCGTTTGCTACACTATTTTGCAAATCGGCTAAACGAGCTTCTGCTTTGGCAATAGCTGCTTCTTTTTCAGCAATTTCTTCTGCAGTCATAGAGCCATCTGCTTTTGCTTCAGCTACTTTGTCTTTTGCTCTTTGAATGCGAGCTTGACTTTTTTCGATGCGCTTTTCTGCATTGGCAATAGAATTTTTAGCCTTGCCTTTGTTCTTTGCTTTATTCGCTTTGGCAGCGGCGGCTCTTTCTTTTCCATAAGCTTTTCCTTTGCCTTTACCCTTGCCTTTACCCTTGCCTTTGTTGGCTTTATCTTTCCCTTTGCCCTTACCTCCTTCTTCGTCATCGTCATCATCCTCATCGTCAAACTCATCCTCATCTTCGTCATCATTGTCATCTTTTGACTTTTTTGCTTTATCTTTTCCTTTTCCTTTTCCTTTTCCTTTTCCTTTGCCCTTACCACGGACTTCTTCTTCCTCTAATTCTATTTCATCTTCTAATTCAGCAACTTCTTCTTCTACTGCATCTTTCTGCTTTTTAATTTTTTCTTTCTTGAATTTTTTTGCTTTTGATTTAGCCTTGCCGTTTTGGGCAGCTATGTCTGTAGAAAAAGTTAGGAGCATACCTAACATTAAGCTTAAGACGAATACTAATTTGTTCTTTTTCATGTAAATGAGATTAAGGTGAATAAATAATTAATGAGCATGGAATTGTTTACTCCAATTCTTTTAAGGCCTTCTCTAAGGCTGCTTCTTTCTGTTCGATTTCTTTGGCAGTGTTTTCTAAAACTTCACTTTCTTGTTCTATTTGTTCGATTTCTGCTGTATTTGCAGTAGTAGTGGTTGCTTTTTTATCTTCGCCATTTCGACAAGAGACTAAAAATAAGAATGCTAAAAACAAAGTTGGAATAAGCTTTTTCATACGTTCGATTTATTATTAAGACGGTGAATTCAGAAATCGTAACTTATCGTTTTGTTAAGATTTCTTAGTATACTGTAAACCGTTTAAAATTGTTAGATGGTTTGATTGTCCATACGGACACGCCTGTGCTTGATGGCTCACATCACGTTGACAATCAAATAATAAAGCCATCTAACCATCCTTTCAAAATCACTTTTTTATGCGGTTTATCGTATATTTAACGTTTAAAAGTGGAGAGAAGTATATTAACACTCCTCTCCCTGCAAAATTTTTAGTAGCTATTCGGTTTAAGGAAAAACTACTGTCCATTACTATCCAATTAGTTTTAGCTTTTTGGTCTATGCGGGGTACTTTTATTAAAATTCACATAATAAAACGCCATCGGCTGCTAAAAGGATTGTTTTTTCTTCGTTTCCTTTTCTCAGGGCTAATTGGTATTGTATGGTTTCATCCGTAAGTATCACTTTAAATAAAGGATTCGTTGGATTAAAATCTGCATATTTTTCTTCAATTGCGTCTAGAATAACTGTTGGTATATCCTGCTTTTTTATGCTAATTGTTTTTTGCAAGAAGGTCCCAGATTGGTCAAAGAATAAATTAACCTTATCATCTTTGTCTTGAATTGCCACTTGAATGGCTAACGTTTCATCACAAAGTGCTACGGTGTCAACGCTTTTTACTCTATACTCCCCATATTCTGCTGCTAAATATGCTTGTATAGCTGTTGGCAAGTCAAGAGTACTTTCATTATCTTCTTTATCATCTTTATCATCTTTATCATCATCTTCTTCTTCGCTATCTGTTTCGTCATCATCATCTTCTTCAAGCTCTATTTCGTCCTCTTCTTTATCTTCATCCTCTTCTTCGATTACTTCAACATCAGGATTTAATACTTTTATTACAGGCTTTAATTTGAATCCATTTCCTGTCTTTATTACTGATTTTTCTGCGTCAAAATCAATATTTAATATAAACTCCGCTAAATCTACTAATGGAACACAAAGTTTTATTCGAAGTCCATTTTTAGCATTACCAGGTATCGTTAATGGGAAGATTTCGCCGTCTACCTTTACACTGTTATTTTCGCCCAATAGCAACTTCACTTGCTTAACCGTATCCACCTCAATCATTGCACTTGCGATTAATGTATCTAAACCATTTTGAAAATCTAAGAGATTATAAATTCCTGCATTGGTACCTAATTCTATGGAGTCTGACTCATTTTTTGTTTTACCATAAATGATAACTCCTTGTAAATCAATGTTGACTTCTTCATAGTCAATCGGTGCATCAGTCATTCTAATTTTAAAATTAGTAACAGAGGTTATTTCTGTTGACTGAATATCCATTCCTATAAAACTGTCATCACAGGAATAGAAACAAGCAAGAAGGCATAGCAAAGGTGCAAAATTTAAGTATCGGTTCATGGTTGTGTAATTTGTTGTTGTTAATGAATGTTTGCTATGAGGGTGTTGTTGGTACTATTTGTAGAGCAGAATTTAATTTCTGCTCTACATTGCGTAAAATCGGTCAATGGGTAGATTTTAGTAGTAATTGTGTTTGGTCATAATGTGTTAGAATTTTTTGTGCTTGTTTAGAAAATTTTGGAAAATGCCCAGTCCGAAGACTGGGCTTGTTCAGGGGATTATCTATTTGTCAAAACTTTAGAATATGTTCTAGCTTTATGCCGTGTTCTGTAACCATTCGAAGTAAATAAGTACCTGTCGGTAGCGAACCTAAATCTAAACTTTGGAAGTTTTCTGGCTGCCCTTTTTGACTTAAAACAGCTTGTCCAAGCATATTGAATAATTCAAAGTATTCCAGTTGGATATTTCCAGTTTTTACCAATAGCCAACCAGAAGTGGGATTTGGATAGACTTTGATATTATCTAAAATCGGATGATAGGTACTTGTCGTTGTACTGTCGATTAATTCTTCTACTTGTAAATTGATACTGTTGCCAAGTACAGGTAATGGTTCTAAGTTGTCATCTGTAATTATCACGCTATCGATGGCTACTTCTAGCGAGTCATTATTATTAACAAGTAAGTCAACTACATTAGATTCTACCACAAAAGAAACAGTACCAATTGACCCAAAATTAGCAACAGGCATTTTGTCTGTTCGTGTATAAACGAAAGTAAATAAGCCATTTTCTCTTGGATTCTTTTTTAAATTCCTCGAAATACTAAAATCGTCATCTGGATTCAACCAAGAATCTTTATCTAAGTTAAATTGCGTCTGATTGCCTACAAATAATTCAGGGTTTACCCGAATTGTAAATGCCAAACCTAAAATGCTATCCACGGGGATTTCTGCTGTTCCTAGACCAATGTCTACATCTATGGAGCGTACACCCTCAGGAATCGTTAAATTCTGTGGTGGAAATACAATTATTGGGTCTTCTCCTAATACTCCTTCTACAATGGCATCAGGAATAAGGGTTCCATGTGTTTCTAAATAATTTTGTTCTACTACATCTGCATCTAATACATCAACAATACCGTCACCGTTGCAATCGGCATAAGCAAAATTTACCCCATTGGGAAATTCGCCTTCCCAGTTTTCTATAATTGTTTGTGCCGTCCAATTGGTGTCTATTTCTGTTCTTGGTGTCCCTGTTTCGCCAAATGCTAAGCCTAAATATAATAGGTCTACTTCGTTAACGATGCCATTGTTATTTACATCTCCAGGCCAAACCGTTTGTGTGAAAACCGTTTGGTATAAAAAGAGGCTACAAAAAGTAAATAAAAATAGTTTCTTCATAAGTTATATTACCTATTTGTTAGGAATAGAGTGTATTGATGATACCTAGATTTCTTTTCCTGATACAAAGGTATGGCCTAATTAAAGTTGGAACAAAAACATTTATTTGTAAAAATCGAAATGTTTTAGTTGTGAAAATGTTGTAAATTGCCATAATAATACAAGATTAATTTTTATTAAAAACTGATTTTCAGTTATTTGTGAATTTTTTATTTTTTGTAAAATATCGAAAAATAATTATGGAAAATAGCAAACTTATAGTTTTGTTAAAATCTTTTAGCAAAGAAGAATGGCGGAGTTTTCGAGAATTTTTAAATGCGCCTTATTTTAATAAAAGAAAGGATTTGCAGCAGCTTTTTCAATATTTAAGGGCCTTGTCTCCCGAATTTCCAATGAATAAACTAAAAAATGAACTCGTTTTTAAAAAAGTGTTTGGTAAAGCACCCTATGATGATAAAGCACTAAAATATGTCATGAATTATTTGGTGAAGCTAATAGAACGCTTTTTAGTTTTCCAGAAAATGGAAAAAGATGAAGCTTTGATGAATAATTTTCTATTAGATACTTTAGTAGAACGACAATTGAACAAACATTATAAAGGACATTTGAGAAAAGTTGAAAAACATTTAATGGACAATAGAGGTCAGTACGAAAATTTCAATTACTATCGCTATCAATTAGCGGATATAGGAAACAGACATTACAGTAATCAGAATTTGAGGAAATATGACGTGAATCTTCAATTGGCTAGTAACTATCTTGACCATTTTTATTTTGTTCAGAAATTGAAGTATAGTTGTGAAATGTTGAATCGAACGAATGTCTTTGAAGGTAGCTATGATTTGTTATTTATTGATGAGGTCGTTACTTATTTAGCGCAGCATAAAGTAGAGGAGGAACCTTTAATAGCTATTTATTTACAGATATTTTACCTGTTACAGAAAGAGGATGCCGAAAGTAATTTTGAATATTTAAAGGAATTGTTAGCTGAATTTTATCACGAAATACCTAAGTCCGAGAAAAAAATAATTTATTTATACGCTATTAATTTTTGTGTAGCCAAAATCGGAAAAAAAATTAAGCAAGTTTATTATGTGGAAGAATGTCTGAAATTATATTTAAAAGGAATAGACGAAAACTTTTTATTAAACAATGGTTACCTCTCCCCTTGGACTTTTAAAAACACGATTAAACTTGGACTTAATTTAAAACGATACGATTGGGCAGAAGAATTTATTAGGACTTCCTACAAAAAACTTTTACCTGAATTTCAAGCTGATGCACTTAACTATAATTTAGCTGATTTAGCATACCGAAGAAAAAAATATAAAGAAGCCCATCATCACCTTCTTTTAGTAGAATACTCTGATGTATTTTACAGCCTTGATGCCAAAAATATGCTCCTAAAGATTTATTATGAAAATCAAGAAATAGAAGCACTATTTGCTTTAATTGCTTCCTTTAGTATTTACCTTCGACGTAATAAGCAAATTTCAAATTCTTTTAAGGTAACCTATCTTAATTTCACTTCTTTACTACAACAAATACTGAGAGCGAAGCCCGAAAAAATGCCTAAGGTTATCGAAAAAATAAAGGCAACTGAATT
>CALLVC010000336.1 GCA_938010785.1 uncultured Saprospiraceae bacterium | reverse complement strand
AATCCATGTTACATTAATCCATGTTACATTAATCCATGTTACATTAATCCATGTTACATTAATCCGTGTTACATTAATCCGTGTTACATTAATCCGTGTTACATTAATCCGTGTTACATTAATCCGTGTTACATTAATCCGTGTTACATTAATCCGTGTTACAAAAAATCTCTCATCCCATCAAAAATTAGTACCTTCGCAACTTCACCAACCTTAGTTTCCAAATACACTTAACGAATCATCATTAAGTTTTTTTCAATGAGAAAATGCCTTTTTCTACTTATTCTAGTTGGCTTAATCGCTTGTTCTAAAGACGAACCTACCCTTTTCCAACTATTACCCGCAGAAAAAACTGGAATTAGCTTTAGCAACAACCTCACTTATCAAGACGATTTCAATCCTTATATCTTCAAAAATTTCTTCAATGGTGGCGGCGTTGCTATCGGGGATTTGAATCAGGATGGATTAGCCGATGTGTTTTTCTGTGGCAATATGGTCGATAATAAATTATACCTCAATAAAGGAGATTTTCAATTTGAAGATATTACCGAAAAAGCGGGAGTTGCTTCTACAAATGTTTGGTCTAGTGGCGTAAGTTTTGCCGATGTGAATGGCGATGGTTGGTTGGATATTTATGTTTGCAAGTCAGGTAAACCAGATGGCGAATTGCGACATAATGAACTATTTATCAATCAAGGTTTAGATGAAAATGGCCAACTACAATTTGTGGAACAAGCCGAAGCTTATGGTATTGCTGATAAGGGCTTATCGGCTCACGCTGTCTTTTTTGATTATGATAAGGACGGTGATTTGGATATGTATTTGTTGAATAATTCTTTACGGCCTGTTGGAGGATTTGATATTCGACCGGGATTGCGAGAGATTCGAGACCCTTTTGGCGGGAATAAATTGTATCGGAATGAGTTGATTTCAACTAATCCACCCCCTAGCCACCGCCAGCGGGGGAAAAGCCCTGTGCAAACTAAAAATCAAAGTAGCTTAATAAAAACTTCTGATGATTCCTCATCTAATAAAGCTGCCAATGGAACCATCTCCCCCTTTGGAGGAGCGAGTAAGCTTTCTCCCAGAGGAGAAAAGAGTAAAAGCATAAAAGGGGAGGAAAAAAAATTACCAACCTTCACCGATGTCTCCGAACAAGCAGGCATCTACGGTAGCAATATCGGCTACGGCCTGGGCGTAACCATCGGCGATGTCAACAAAGATAGCTGGCAGGATATTCATATTTCTAACGACTTTTTTGAAAGAGATTATTTATACATCAACCAACAAGACGGGACTTTCCAAGAAGATTTGGTCAATCAAATCAATGAAATCAGCATGGGTTCTATGGGGGCAGACATGGCAGATATTAATAATGACGGCTACCCTGAAATCTTCGTAACCGATATGTTGCCCGAAACAGAAGACCGCTATAAATCTAAAATGACGTTTGATAATTGGAATAAATATCAACTCAATGTCGAGAATGGATACCATCACCAATTCACCCGAAATGTCTTACAACTCAATAATAAAAACGGCACTTTTAGTGAAATTGGTCGAATGGCGGGTGTGCATGCGACCGATTGGAGTTGGAGTGCTTTATTGGCGGATTTGAATAATGATGGTTATAAAGATGTCTACGTTACCAACGGCATTTATCAAGATTTAATGGACCAAGATTATATCAATTATTATACAACAGACCCAAAAATTATTGGAGCGATTCGCAATCGAGAAGAAGGAGCCATTTTAAAATTGATAGACCAAATGCCTTCTAACCCTATTCCTAATTATGTTTTCGAAAATAAGGGCGATTTGACGTTTGATAAAAAAACGATGGAATGGGGGTTGGCAACGCCTAGTTTCTCCAATGGTGCGGCCTATGGTGATTTAGACAATGATGGAGACTTAGATTTGGTGGTTAATAACGTCAATATGCCAGCTTTCGTTTATGAAAACAGAGCGAATACCCTACTGCAAAATAATTACCTAAGCTTTGAATTAACGGGCGAAAAAGCCAATACAAAAGCACTTGGTACGCAAATAACCATTGAAGCCAATGGGCAAACTTTTTATCAAGAATTAGTTACCAGCAAAGGCTTTCAGTCCTCCGTAGATTATACCTTAAATTTTGGTTTAGGCACTGCTCAAAAAGTTGACAAAATCAGTATAAAATGGCCTTCTGGCAAACAAACGGAATTAACCAATATAGCTACGAATCAACGCCTAACCCTAGTTGAATCTGATGCCCAAGCAGCCCCCAGTATCCAGCAACAAGCATCCAACATCCAACCATGGCTAACTCAAATATCCAATAATTCCCCCTTCCAATTCAAGCATCAAGAAAACAAATACAGCGATTTTAATCGAGATAGATTATTACATCAAATGGTGTCCGCAGAAGGGCCTGCTTTAGCTAAAGGAGATATTAATGGAGATGGTTTAGAAGATATTTTTATTGGGGGCGCAAAAGGGCAAGCAAGTGCTATTTTTCAACAAACTGCCACCAATGAATTTATCAAGACCAACGAAGATTTATTCAAAAAAAGTCGAGCTTCGGAAGATGTCGATGCCTTATTTTTTGATGCGGATGGAGACGAGGATTTAGATTTATATGTGGCAAAAGGGAGCAATGAATTTATGGGTCGGAATGCCCAGCTGATAGACCGCCTATTTTTCAATGATGGTATAGGTAATTTCACGCAATCAACCCAAGTCTTACCTGTCAAAGAAAATACCGAAAGCACCTCCTGTGTACGAGCAGCAGATTTTGACCAAGACGGAGATTTAGATTTGTTTGTAGGCGTGCGACTTAAAAATGGCGTCTATGGCTACCCTGCTTCCAGTTATTTATTAGAAAATAATGGTCAAGGCAATTTTACGAATATAACAAAAGAAAAAGCAAGTGATTTACACCAAATTGGTATGGTCACCGACGCCATTTGGACAGATACTGACAATGATAAAGACCTAGATTTAGTCATCGTTGGCGATTGGATGCCGATAAAAATTCTAGAGAATCAAAATGGCACCCTTACTCATCACTCCCCACTCATCACTCATCACTCAAATACGGGTTTTTGGAACACTATCCAAGCAGGAGACTTCAACCAAGATGGGGCAATAGATTTTGTCATAGGCAATCACGGAAAAAATAGTCGTTTAAAGGCTTCGAAAGACGAACCTATCACGATGCACATCAATGATTTTGACCAAAATCGAACTGCCGAACAAATCATTTCTATTTATAATAATGGAGAAAGTTATCCCCTGGCGCTTCGACACGATTTGGTGATGCAAATGCCTTCCTTAAAGAAAAAATACTTGTATTATAAAGACTACAAAGGGCAGAAAGTAGCCGATATATTTGAGGAGGAACAACTTAAGAACGCTATTGAATTATCCGTTACGAATACGGCTACTAGTTTAGCTATTAATAATGGAGATGGAACATTTTCTATAAAAGCATTACCCATCGAGGCACAATTAGCGCCCGTTAATGCCATACTAGTCAAAGATTTTAATCAAGACGATAAGCCTGACCTATTACTAGGTGGTAATTTTTACCAATCTAAACCTGAATTGGGGATTTATGATGCTAGTTATGGGCTACTACTTGCAGGAGATGGTAAAGGTGAATTTAAAGCGCTACCTGCCGAGCAATCTGGTTTTTCTGTCAAAGGAGCTATTCAAAATTTATTAGCTTTAAAAATCAATGAAAAAGAGGTGCTCGTGGTAGCTCGAAATAATAATTCGGTTTTGTTTTTTGAGTAGTGCACTAGAAACAAAGTTTAAGCTAGTAGTCGTTCAATCTGCTCAAGTGTTTTAATAGATAACCCCTCTTTTTTAAGAGGTAGTCCCACTATTCTTGCTATTGTCATACAGGTAAGCTTAGTGTTATTAACCAGGTCGTATAGTGATGCCACTTTGCCTTACCAGCTCTTTTTATTTGTGCCTTTAAATGCTTTACTTGTTCCTGTTTCTCCTTGTATTTTGCCTTCCAATTGTCTCTACTTAGTGTTAAGGCTTT
>CALLVC010000335.1 GCA_938010785.1 uncultured Saprospiraceae bacterium | reverse complement strand
TCCTCCTGCGCCAATTGAAGCAATATTTAACTTATCGCTTGGCGCAATATAGCCTTTGCCGCCTATGGCACATCGAGGTAAAATAAAAAAACTGCCGCCTATTAAGGCACTGGATTTTAGGAATTTTCTTCTGGTGGTGTTTGCTTGTTCTTTTTTGTTCATACTAGTAGGTTTGAGATTATTTAGCGAAGGGCTGAGGGCGTGGGGCAAAGGGTTCTATGATAAAAGCAGAACGAAAATTTACCTTTTGCACTGTATTGAAATATCCTTTGCTAAATGGTCCTAATAAAAGAAGTAAATAATTTGATGGTAAGTTAGGGAATTGACTTTACTTTTTTATTAAATGGGGAGTTTTTGTTTTGCTTAGGAATACTCGTTTTACAATTCTTTAAATTGCAGGTCGACTTTTAATATAAATGCGATAACCGAACTTAATTGATTATCGCTTCTTTTTATAGTGCAATGGAAATATTATCGAAGTAATTACTTAATTCATCAATGAGTGTAAAATTTTGCCTAACTGAGTAAAGTAAATTGAATTAACGGTGAATGTCTTTATTCGGATTTTGTCGAGTATCAAATAGGCTCGATATAATCAAAGTCTTACTACTTACTCTATAAATATAAGCGGTAGTGCTTTTCAACTAAAATAAACCTGATACTTTTTCTTTTGGGTGCTTTCCTACCAATTGTAGGATACTTTTGAAGCGCTTCAATTTTGCTAAAACCTTTTGAACAAATTTTTCTGATGTTTTGGTGGAGTATTCTTCTTCCAAATAAACAGCTATATCATGAAATGTATCCAAAGCACGGTCATTCCACTTTATTTTCTTAGCCATTTGCTCATTTTTTTAACTGCAACCTCATGGTCAACAAGATTCTTAGGGTTTCGGCTTGCTGTTATATCCTCGTCTAATTGTGCTTCTTGTTCATCGCTAAGCACTAAATCGTCTTCCATCGTTTCAGAAAGAACGTCAGAAATTATTTCGTATAAATGCTGTAATAATTCCTTATTTTTAACCTGCCCAATCAATTCTATCATTCCACCTTTTAATTCTAATGTATTCATATTTTCTCTGTTTAGCGTAATTAACTTCTTGCAAAAAAAAAAGTTTTTTAAGATTATGCTAGTTAAATTTTAACAATTTGCGAAAATTAGATAGATTAGTTCCATATAGTGCAGCTGCTTTTGAAATAGAAATAATATTTTCTGAAACACCTCTCTGTACTAATTGTAACACACGAGTAGGCTGTTCTCTACTATGAGATTTTCCAAGCTCTACAATTTTCCAAGCTCTTTCATTAATGAGTTTTCGTTGTAAGCTGTAATGATGCTCTGTAATAATTTTTAAATCCTATTAAAGCAGTAAAAATGGAGGTAGTCGTCCATAACTCCAAAAAAAATAGAGTTATGGACGACTATCTATTTTTTAATAGGAGGTTTTAGCGTGTTGTTTCAGGAAATTATTTGGGAAAAGAAGGGATGTTTTTTAGGAAATTTATAAAATCTCTACACAAAATTTTTCGAATAATCTCTAGTCTATACAAAAAAAATCCTAAAAATCTTTATTGACTTTTGCCTCAAATAAGTATAATTTGTAATAACTCAACAATTAGACGTACATAGGTGATAAAACTACACGCATTAAATAACCATTGAAAATACTTTATCACCATGAACAAAAGAAACATCTCTTTACTACTTTTTTTAAGTTTCTCTATTCTTTGTTTTGCTCAATCTGAGCAAATCTATGAAGTCAATAAAAATACTAGTTTTAAATCGGGACCAGATTCTGGTGCACGAACCATTTTACGCTTATCTAAAAATGACCGAGTTATTTATTTAGATGACTGTCTCAAATACTACTGTCGAGTAGAATTTGAAGGAAAACGTGGTTGGGTAAAAAAACGTTTAATAGATAAAGTCGAAATAGTAGATACTCCTCTTGAACCAGAACCATCTGTCCAAGAAGAGTTAGTGCAAGAACAGCCGATTCAAGTAGAGGAAACCCCGATATCTCAAGTTTGCACGATACGATATTCCAAGTTTTCAACTTGGAATCAATATCTTTCATCATTTTATGATGTCTAGCTTATCAAAAAACAAAAGCTAGACAAGATAAAATCTTAAAAGATATGGATTTGAAGAAAAATTCTTCAAATATCACCCCTCATTTCCATGCTGGCTAAAGTTCTAACAAACAGTCGCTTACCTTTTGCAGACAAACGGCTGTTTGTTCTTCAGACATCGGAGCAATTTAATTTATTTCTAGGAATTTTAAGTTTTGACTGTTATTCAATTAATTTATATAACGAAACCTTATTCAACGAAAATATATATGAAGATAGTTTGTCTTCTTATAAAGGATTTTTATACAGTTATCATGAAAATATCAACTCTAATAAAGGTGAATCTACTAGACCAATTACAAAAATGCAATTAATATTAAAAAAAGAAAAACAATATGGATATTGGCAAACAGGTGAAAGTTCTGGCGTTTCTACAGAAAGTATCAATAAAACAGGTAGAATTATTTTTAAAAAACGTAAAGCACCTAAAAGAGCATAATCTATTTATGAGAGCAAAGTAAGTTTCTATGCTAAGACCTAAACCACTTCTTTTTTGTTTCTTAGCACTAACTCTATAATAGGGTACATATTTTAGTTCTTGCTTTTACGGCTTATTAGAAAATCTAGAGATGTTTTACAACATAATATAGAGGAAAAAACCATTTTGATACCCCAATTAAACCCCTATCTTTGTAATAACGCTATACAGATATGAAGCAATTACCACTAGGCATACAAACTTTCGAGAAAATAAGGACTAAAGTATACTTAAGATAAAGCAAGTGAAACTAAGAAAAAAATAGAAGAATATTAAACCAATGCCCAGAAACAAACACCAACAATTCCCCATCCCAGATTGGATACAATCCTACCTAGAACGAAACATCGGTAAACCTCCAGTTTAGCAATTCCCACCTATTCCAGAAATGGAAAATGATATAAAGTTTATTCCATTAACCTTCCGAAACCGCCATGATTTTCTAGAGCTATTTGAGCAAGATGATGACCCTTGGGTGGAGGAGCGATTCAAAAATGCCAAGAGTGTTTATGAATACGTTTGTATGGCTAAAATTATCATGCCTTATTCTTTTAAGCATGGCGGACAAGATTGGTTGGTCTATCAGAAAAAGGAATGTATCGGTATTTTGCATGCCTTTGATTTTAATAAAGAAAGTGGCGAATTTACGCAAAGAAGATGTTCCATAGGTTATGCTTTTGGGCAAGCTGTCAGAGGTAGCGGGATTCCGCAAAAAGTGGTGCAGCATTTACAAGATTACCTGTTTACCAAGTGGAATATGCTTTTTTTGACCGCATCTGTCAAAAGAGAGAATATACGCAGTATTCGATTTTTAAAAGGATTGGGCTACACCGAACGGTCAGCAGAAAGAGATTGGCAGACCGATGAAGATAAGGCTGTTTCTAGTACGCTAATTTTAGATTTATTTCGGTCAAAACGGACGCAAAACAAAATTCAAGCTCAATGGAAACAAGAAAAGAAGGATTACTTAGCTTGGCATGCTACTTGGATAAAACAACCTGATGGAAGTTATAGAATACCGTCCTAAATCATGGTGATTTTAAAAATCACCATGATTTGTAATTAACTATAAAATACCAAACCTTCAACGTTCAAGCCCAGGAATTAAACCATAATTCAGCTTCTCTCGATGGAAATCGATAAATGCTTTTACGCTACCAAACCACGATAAAACCTCTGCTTTAGGAATTCTGGTAATACAATTATCCTCAACAAAAACATGGTAAGAACTATGCGTCCAACTTTCAGGCGTTTTGGTAAACTTATGAAAAACTGGATTTAAATGTAGATAACGGATTACGTTTGTTAAATATCTGGCGCTATCTACCATTTTTCGCTTGGTATTTTGTCGCAATAAACTTCCCTTTCGGTTATGATATTTATTAAAAGCTTTAGCGTATCCGCCTAAAAAGTTATGGAATTGTCTGTGAACAATATAATGGAGTAGTTCAGCCTTAGAAAGTCCCTCTGGAATTTTTAAATGCTTGTCTTTTCTTTTTTTCTCCGCTAAGAAATCCAGTAGCGTTTTTTCAGACCTGACTTTTACTAATAAATGAAAGTGATTAGGCATTAGACAATAGGCAAAAGTAGCAACGACTCCATTTAATTTTTCTGCATATTTCTCTAAAAAGTAATAGTAGTTTTCTTCATCAATAAACATATCTTCTGTACCGTTCGCATGATTAAAAACATGGTAGATACCTCCAGGTTCGTAGGTTGGTTGTTTTCTCATAGTTATTTGTTTTTATTGGTCTAAAATTAGCTAAATCATGGTAGTTTTTAAAATTAAATCATGGCGATTTTTAAAACTATATAGAACTAAATCATGGCGATTTTTAAAATCACCATGATTTGGATAGCTAACCTTCCACCCGCAACTCTATCATCACCTCCAATATCTGACTAGCCGCCTTAGAAATCACCGTCCCCGGTCCAAAGACCCCAACAACCCCTGCTTCAAACAAAAAGTCATAATCCTGCGGAGGAATCACCCCGCCCGTAATCACAATA
>CALLVC010000334.1 GCA_938010785.1 uncultured Saprospiraceae bacterium | reverse complement strand
AACTCTGTTTTACCATCATTCAATTCAATTTGGATTTCATACAAAAAAACCGCGGGATTTAAGGGTTGCCCTTTATGGTTACCATCCCACTTCGGTAAGACATCTTCTGAAAAATAAACCAAATTGCCCCATCGGTCTATAATTTTTACTTTTAAAACTTGCCGAACCGTTGTTTCCTCCGCCAAAAAAATCTCAAAAAAATCATTAACCCCATCTCCATTGGGAGAAAAAACATTCGGGATATAGACCGTATTATTAATGCATTCTGGAGTAAGTACACTTGGGGCTTCCACCAGCACAGAATCTATAAACATACAATCCTCTGCATCTTGGATGGTTAAAGCATACATACCTGCTGATAAATTGGTGGGATTGGTGGGATTATTTACAATCGGCAACCAATTGATATCAAAAGGAGGGTTAGCCGCTAATACATTCAGATTGATTTGACCGTCCTCAATATCAGGACAAGATGGTGCCACTACTTCTATAGCTACCTCAATATTTATATCATTGACTTGCCCCGTTCCATTAACTTCTCCTTGGCAACCAGCATCTTTAAATTCAATTAACTGATAATTGCCCGCTTCGGAAATAGGTAAATTAAAATTACTATCAAAAATACTATCAATCGTTATGGGTGAATTATTATCAATTTGGTAAGAAAAGGACCAAGGTGGGTGACCATTAAAACTAATGGGAAGGAGTAGGTCCTCTATACCTTCACAATAATCAATATTACCAGATAGCGTAGCGGTAGGCATATCTTGAAGGTTTATCTGAACCGTATCTTCTGCTTGCCTATTACAGAAATCCGTAACGGTTGCAACAAAATTAGTGGGTACTTGAATCGTTGTTTCTAAATTCGGTTCTGTTGAATTATTGTTCCAATTAAGATTGTAAGGAGGAACACCACCCGTAATTTGAGGCACTAAAGTAAAGGATTGATTGGCACAGGCGGCAAAAGAAGGCAAAACTATCGTTGGTGGTTCAGGGTCTGCTAAATTTAAGGTCGCACTACTACCATCTATACATTCGCATAATTCTGGAAACCTCAAATTTAACGTCAGATTTTCTACTGCTTCTGCTTGGTCATCTAAGAATGTGGAAATAGGTAAAATCACACTATCTTGTCCTTCTGGAATCGTAACACTTCTAGGCAGACTTGAAAAATCTATACCTTCTAAAGCAGTCGATAATTCGTCGATTTCAAAATTAACTTCTAAAGGGCGAATATCAAAACTAGCACTAGGTCGAGTAAAAACAAAGTGTCCATCTAAACAATTTTCGTAGGCTACACTATCTCTTTGATTGGGAACGACGGCTTTTATTTTTGCTAATTCTCCTAAGTTAAAACTTTTTGATTTTAGAAAAACAGCGGAATCTAATTTATCATCGCCAACATCACCCACGACTAAACGGATATGGTAAGTTTCGCAAGGAATGACCGTAAAGCGAGCCAACAAGGGTACCGTAAATCCATCATATTCGATATTATTAACTTGCTGTGGGTCAAATTCTATATCACAATTAGCCACATCACCAGATAATTCATTTTTAACATATAAATTTTGATTGTCTAAATGATTGATGGTGTTGATTGATACAAAGTCATCTGTATTTGGCACTCGAGCCACATTAATGGCACCATCTGCAAAAGGGCCATTTATACCAGGGCCACTAACAAAAAAACCAAATACATCGTTAAAAATGGTTCCTACAAATTCGCAATATTCTTCAGAAGCAAACACATATTGAAAAGTAACTTGCGATGCTACGGGTACAAAGTCAAATTCAATTACGGCTACATCAAATAGGTCATCGGTCGCAATGTCCTTTAAATCTCTATCTGTCGAAGGTTGATTAAATTGGGTCGTCGTTTCAACAAGTGTATTCGGGCCTACTGCGGAACTAATATTCCCAGTCGATAAAATTATGCCATCAGAAAAATTGATGACCTCTGCTCCATTATAAAACTCGCCGATGCTTTCTGCCACCCCTGTACTTTCTATGTTACTAATATTATTACACGTCCCATTAACAAAAATGTCCGTAACTAAATTGATGGCATCATTATTTACTTCGGTTCGTATGCTGGTCGGAATAGTATCGGTTTGAGCAAATCCTATCGTAAGGCTCAGTGGAAAAAATAATATAAAAAGGTATTTTTGCAATTTTAAAGTGTTAATCGGAACTATTAAAAAAATCCGCTACCCCTCAATCTCTCTCCTTTGCCCAAGCTGTCTAGCAGCGAAAGGCGGTCGCATTTATTTTTCGTAATATAACGTATTTATCGTCAATTAAATATATCATATTTTTGATACCTTCACGAACCATTCTTAAAAATACCCAGCGATTTTTCACTTTTTTTTAAACAAATATCTTTTTTATTGCAATTGTTATATATTTTATCCACTTTTGTTATATCCTAATCAAAATAGCAATATGAATTTAATCATTGTCGTAATTATCGTCGTCACTCCTATTATTCTGGTCGAATAACAGAGAACGGTATTTTATGATTTGATATAGTCTATTTTGAAATAAAGCCGTTCTCTTTTAC
>CALLVC010000333.1 GCA_938010785.1 uncultured Saprospiraceae bacterium | reverse complement strand
CCTCTGCCGGCAGGCAGGCTCGCCATAGCGGTGCTATGTCTGTAGGCTTTCCATCCGCTTTGCGGTTCACCCGTACGGGTTCATGCCTTGTCTAGGAAAAAATATTTCCTCAAAATGACCACTTTATTAATTTATTTTGCCTAAGTAAAATCTTTGAGCATCTGTAAAAAACAAGAGTAACTTAGTCTACGCTCTCCAATCTGTTTTTAGATAAACCCCTTATAACCTTTATTTCGCCTAATTTTTGTGCCTATTCGTCCGATATTTTACCATTAAAGGTAAGAAATAAGTAATTTACAATAGCAGAAAAACCGTTTAGACATAGAAGAGCATTTTCAAGAAATAAGCAAAAAAAATTAAACGGAATTACTCAAATAACTCCAAAATTAAAAGCACTTTACTAAAAGGAATAATTTAAAAAATATTCCTTCTTAATAAGTGCTGAGAAAAGTAAAGAATCATGACAGAGTTAATATATCCAATAAGTTATCTAGTGAGCCTGAGTGGTCTAATTGGGTGGTTTTATGTCCAAGATAATAAACGTCGGAGTCGGCAGATGAGCAAACTATTTTTAGGCGGCTTTTTTGCCTACCTAATTTCCCTAGGCATGGCACAAGGGGAACTACCCTATAAATTGTTTGTGCTCTTTAGAGATTTAGTTGTGTTGGGCGTAGTATCCCAGTTTTTTAGTTTTTTTAGAAAAAATAAAATCCTCTTTTTTGGATTACTATTTGGGCTTTATGGTATGATAGGTGTGAAAGGATTGGGTATTCTACAAGCTACCTTTCCGGAAAATACGGATGCCTTAAATACAGAAGATACCGACCCAGCAATTGGCGAAAACACTTCTACTAAAGTAGCTACTAATTTGGATGAAGCAGGTGAATTTCTAGTTGAAATAAATGAAGGACATACCATTGCAGACATTCAAAGTACTTTAGATAGATTTGGCATTACCCATCAAAGAGCTTTTCATCCAGCTAAAGCAGCATTTACAGATTTAGACGATTTCTATGTTCTAAACATTCCCAAAAATCAATTGGGCAATTTAGCTACCATAGAAAAACAATTATATAAAACCATTATGGTGGATTGGGTAGAAGAAAATGAGGTGATTAAAATTGCACCAATAGAATCTACAAAACTACCAAAGCCAATTGAGCAAAAATATGGTATCAACGACCCTGGCTTAGAACAAATGTGGGGATTTGAAGCAATGGGCATTGACCAATTATACAAAAGCATCAAAGAATCCAAAATTCAACCTCAACGCAAAGCGACTATTGCTATCTTAGATACAGGAGTAGATGCAAAACATGAAGATTTAGCGGGTAATTATAAATCCATTAGAACCAAATACGATAAAGATACACAAGGACATGGAACACATTGCGCAGGTATTGCAGGAGCGGTATCGAATAACGCAACAGGTGTTGCTTCCTTTTCTCAGAATAATGATTTTGTACAAATCACCAGTATTCCTGTATTAAATAATTTTGGAATGGGTACTCAAAAAAGTATTATTGATGGTATCATCGAAGCGGCTGATAATAATGTAGATGTTATTTCTATGTCTTTAGGTGGTCGTTCTAATCCAACCAAGCAAAAGGCTTATGAACAAGCCATTAAATACGCAAATGATGCAGGAGCCATCGTGATTGTAGCAGCAGGAAATTCTAATGATAATGCCAAAAATTATGCGCCTGCCAATGTAAAAGGTGTAATAGCAGTGAGTGCAGTAGACCAACAATTAAAAAGAGCTTCTTTTTCAAATTATGTAAATGAATTGGGAATGGGCGTTGCTGCACCAGGCGTAGATATTTATTCTACGTTTCCAAAAAATGAATATAAAACCTTTAATGGAACTTCCATGGCAACACCTTATGTCTCAGGTTTTGTGGGTGTGATGAAAAGTATCAACCCTGCCTTGACAACTGCAGAAGTTTATAAAATTTTGCAAAGTAGTGGTATCGGGACAAATACGACTTCTGAAACTGGGCGATTGATTCAGCCTGGAGATGCGGTGAAGTTGGTGCCTGTTAATTTGAATTAGCTTAGTCGATTTTTTAATTCGGTTCACGGTAAACGGCATACGGCAGAGCTGTTAAGTTCTATTTTTGCATATTTCCAAATGCCTGCCTGTCCGGTAGGCAGGTTAAAGTTTTTGCACCGATTTTCAAAATTTGCAGGATGTTCTCCCCCGCTGGCGGGGGAAATTGCACCGTGCAAACCAAAAGTTTAGGAAAAACCTTTAGCATTTTACCTCTTGTGAAACAGAACTTAACAGCTCTGCAGCATACGGTTCACGGTGGGTCTTAAGAAAACTTTTGAACAGGATAGAATAAATGCTATCATATACTACATACTACCATAAAAAAGCCCAAAAACGTTTACGTTTTAGGGCTTTTTTATAAGAAAGTTTTAAAATCTAAGCATTCTACTTATTGCTATAATACTTTAAAATTTTAGATTTATAATAAGTAATGCAGCTCAATTAATCGGGTAATTTTTAGCAGCCTTTTTCCGCTATTTTTTACCAAAAAATAAATCCGTAGCGGGTGCTATGCATTGATTTTTTGGCGAAAACTATCGAAAAAATTCAAGCTAAAAATTTT
>CALLVC010000332.1 GCA_938010785.1 uncultured Saprospiraceae bacterium | reverse complement strand
TTTTGATTTTTCTTAAAGAAAAATCAAAATTTACTCACCCCAAACCCCATTTTTTAGCCGCCGAAGGCGGCGTGTACATTAAAGGATTTAAAGTACCAAAGTAGAACTAAGGAACGATGAAAAAATAAACTTACAATTTATGCTGCTTCTGAGCCTCCCACCCGCAAGCGGTTCACCCGTACGGGTTCATCCTTATTTTTCTCCTTAAAAACAGTCCCATACGGGTAAGCTATTATATCAACATAATTCCTGTTTTTAAGTAAAAAACTAAGAACAAAATAAGCTACCCTAAACCCGCCTGCCTGAGGGTCGGGCAGGTTTGTAAATCTATTTCTACATCGTTCCTTAACTCACATGCATTGGAATTTTTATTATTTCTCCGTTAAATTTAGGCAGGGTCAAAGAGAAGTTTTCGGCTGGATTATACATGATATTTTGTTCTTCTAGGAGCCCAATGGCAATCGTTTCTCCCATCAATAAAGATTCTTTATAATCAGAATAGTAATGTACGCCTGCCCAGTCTCTACCAATGGAAATATTTGCTGCTAATTTGTTTAATTCGCCTTCTACTGTCAAGGATTGAGCGGTGGGAATCGTTAACAAAGAATAACCATTTCCTTCTGGAACAAACGCATATTTGCTTGCTTCTTTGGAGAAATTAATCGTTGTTCCTGATTTGTCAATATTGATGTTTAAGCTGTGGTCAAAAAAGGCTTTTAAGATGGTAACACAGGCTCCTGCTACAGTAGCATGTCCTGCACCATATGTTGGATGCATTGGTGAACCTTCAGCAAAGGCCATTGGTAATAGTTTATTTTTATCCAATAACCGAAAGACGTGATTATCTAGTAATTCATTATAAGTTTTTTCCAACCTTTTCGCTTCTGGTTTATTCGACATAGATTTTAAGATAGCTGTTTTCTTTTCCATTCTGGCGGCTAAAGCTTCTGGTCGTAAGCGTCTATGAACGTTAAATTTTTGGTACCTTACCGCTTTCAAAGCTCTGGTTGCTACTTCTGTAACTAAGGTCAGAATATGTGGCCCTCCATATTGGGCAAATCCTCTTTGTTTGTCTTTTTCATCCGCTACTTGGAATGGCACGCCTGGGTCAAAAGGCGCACCTGCATTTAAAAGGATTAAGCAAGCGTTTAAATAAGCTTGATACAAAGCATCATAATGGACATATGTTGCTAAATCTCTACCTGAAGTGATGAATCTTCTTTCATTGCCGATATATTCCTCCGTTCCACCGAAATCTGCTCCATTTTGGACATCATAAAATGCTGACCAAGTAGTCATATAATCCTTTTCTTTGGCTCTTCTAACTCGCTGGTCTATGATAATTGCTCCATAATTTATTTTCCCTTCATTTGCTTTAAATTCTAATGGTTTACCACTTGTGGTTAATCCATTATTACCTGCTAATAAAAATTGAGAAATATAGGGACCTACTTTGTCGCCAGGTGCAAATCCTCTAAAAATATTGTCAATGGTCAGTGGATGCCCATTTCTTTCCTCATCTCTAAAATATTCGAATTTATTTAAAATGTCTAAGCATTCTTGAACTTTAGGATTGGTAGAAAATTCAGAAAAAGGAATGTCTCTTAATACTGCTTGACAGTAAACTTCTGCCATTTCTGCGGCTAATTCTTTACTGCCTAATGCGGGTGCAGGTGGCATTGTAACAGATTGTGCATCAGGACCTTGTAGGTCAAAAGTTAAACCTGCTCCTGCACTTTCCCATGCCCTGATTTTATTTATTTTTTTTCCTTTCGAGGATTTCCATCTACCTTTACCTTCTGCCTGAATGCCTAAGGGGGTTTGCCTTATAATATCAGGGTCTCCCGTACAAATTCCCTCGATAAATTTTTCAAAGTCCTTCTCATTTTTAATTAATCCGGTTTCATAATCATGTGGTAGGCCCTTTGTGAAGCTCATAAGTTTTTTAGGTAGGCTTTCGTCTCCATTATCAGTATGGGTAATTAGTGGTCTTGACCTTGCTTTTTCGGCAGCTTGAATTCGAATGTGTAGACTCTTTTCTGCTCTTTCTTCTGGTGTGATTTTTTGATAGCCCATTTGGTTTGATTTTGAGTTTTTAAAAGGTAATCTTGTCCCTTCAAAATTACTCAAAACATAAGTTTAAGCGTCCTTTTTACGATTAAAAAGTAATTAAAAAATGATTAATTAGATTAGAAACAAAATCAAGTACAAGAATCAAATTCAAATTTTAAGCATTCCTTCGAAAGGAATTTTTGAACTTGAACTTGGTTCTTGTATTTAAAAATTATTAATAATTTATTGGTTTTAAAACCGTCGTAAGCGCCTAATGCCTTCTTGCCTTCAGCACCATCCAATCTTTATTATTCATATTTTGTAGTAAGAATACCATAAAAAGTGCGCATAGAATTTGTCAAATAATCTATTCTGAAATTTTCATTAGGACTGTGTTGATTATTATCAGCGTTGACCATTGGAACAATGATGGCTGGAATTTTTAGTTGATTAATGAAAGCAGAAATAGGGACCGTTCCGCCCATTATTCGGACTTTCACAGGAGCCTTTTTGTATTGCTTAGTTAAAGCTTTGACTAACCAATTTCCTGCAGGAGCATCCATATCAGTTCTAAAAGGTAGGGTCGCGCCTCCAGCATAAAAATAACAGATTTTAGGATATTTTAATCGTTCCTCTACAGTAGGTTCGTTGGTAACGATATGATAGCCTTGCTCTGTTATATGGTTTTTTAATAGTTCTACTAACTTTTTCGGGTCACTTTCAGGGACCAATCTTATATCAATGGCGGCAGTGGTTTTGTCTGGGACAATAGTTCGAGCTTGGCTGCCGACCCAAGCGGAAGACATGCCCCGAACATTTAAGGAAGGGAACTGTAAAGATTCTTGATAATTAGCGCCAACTTTCTCTGGTTCAGCTATTTGTAATAAATTTAAAATGTCTTCTTTTTTGTCAGGAACGGCTGCCATGGTCATGGCTGCAGCTTTGTTCCATGCAATATTATCATAATACCCTTTTACTAAAACCCTTCCTTTTTCATCTTTCATAGAGGCCAATAAGTGAGCCATCATGAAATTCGGATTGGGCGCATAATTTCCATAATGACCACTATGCTGTGGTTTGGAAGCGCCAAAGACAGTTAAATTTACTGTTGTAATGCCTCGACAGCCAAATATTAAAGTGGGCTCTCCCGAAATATGTACAGGCCCATCATTAATAATCAAAACATCCGCTTTTAAGATAGATTCATACTCAGCTACTGCTTCTGCCAAATATTTACTTCCCATTTCTTCTTCACTATCTAATATGATTTTGACATTAAAAGCTGGTGATATTCCTTCTTGTTTTAATATATCCATGCTGTTTAGAAAACCAATAATGGGGCCTTTATCATCTGCTGCTGAACGACCAAAAATTCGCCAATTGGGGGCTATTCCCTTATCAACACTTTCCCAAGGGATACTTTCCCAATCACCTCCTTCCGATTTCGCTTTTAGCACTGCCTCATATGGATTGTCCTGTGCCCATTTATTAGGGTCTACGGGTTGCCCATCTAAATGCATATAAAAAAGCACTGTCGGTAAATTTGTATTAACTACCTTTTCGGCAAATAATAATGGATTTCCCTTATTGATTAAAGGCTTAGTTTGGAATCCTCGTTTTTCAAAGGCAGTGCTTAACCAATCAATATTTTTTTGAATATCAGCACTAGATAAACCATTATTGGGGATACTTACCAATTCTTTTAATTCTAATAAAGCTGGTTTTGTTTGTTTGTCGAAGGCACTTTTTTGGGCGACTAAGCAAGAATTTAACAAAATAGGGAGTAGGATTAGCAGAAATCTAGAATAGCTCATTTTAATAGTTTAGGAGACTTGTTGCCTTTTGAATAGACAAGTCTATTAAGCAAAAATCAAAATTAACTTCCATTTTTGACTTAACCTAATTTATACGTATGTCTAAAAATCTTACAATCACACAACCCATTTTTAATATTTAAGCTAAATGATTGATTTTCAGTAGTTTGAAACTTTAAATTTGCTGTTTTATGAACTAGCACAACCTTGTCTCAATTCTGACAATAAGGAGATAGTCTTTTTTGATGGGGATATCTCCAATTCTTGCTGCAATACTTTTTTGCAATTTTGAAATTGCCGAATTACTTTACTCTGTCTGCCTAATTTGTGATAGCATAGCATCAATTTTTGATGAATTTCTTCCATACAATTATCCTTTTCTAACATCAACTTATTATATTTAATCGCTTCTAAATATTGTCCAATTTCAAAATAAAGCTGACTTAGTTGATTGAGGGCATATAGATAGATTTCTCGATAGTTTTCCCTTCTTTTTTCCATCCATGGCTCATACATAGATTCTAGAAAGTCTCCTTTGTACAAAGCGATGATGCCTTGTAACTCTTTGATGGCATTTTTCTGGTCTAAGTTACTTACAATTGCTTTTGCATTGCGATAAAATTGCTCTATTTGTTCACAATCAGTTTGGATAATTATATTTGGCGAAAACTGATAACAATCATTCTCTAAGGTTAGAATAGGAACATCTGGTAGGATACGTTGAAACACCTTTCGAATGCTATGAATCGTTACATTCAAATTGTTTTTTGCTGCATGATGCGCATGATATGGCCAAAATATTTCGATTAGTTTTTCTCTAGATATTAATTTTTTATGATGATATAAAAGATAGGAAATTAAATGTTTAGCTCTTTTTCCAAACAAGTTTTCAATATTTTGATTTTCAAAATTTATACGAAATTTTTCAAAAAACTGCACACGAAGGAAGGCTACATTATCTGGGACGATATTATTCTTAAAAAATGGATTTTGATAGACTATTCCCACTTCAGCATTAATTAATTCTAAATTTAAGTTAGGCTTTAATTTTTGCCACAATCCTGCTAAACCTGTTTCTTGATTTAATATAGAGCGGTCCAATAATTTTTTAATTTGATAATGAAGTACACTAATTAATTCTCCAATATCTAATGGAACTTGAACGTAATCTACTACTCCATATCGATAAGAACGTACTATGAAATTTGCTTCAACTATATCTGAGATTAGAATAATTGGCGGGATTTCTGGAAGTAGATGCAATGCTCTTAATTTAGCGTGAACATCCATTGGACTTTGGAGACCAATTAATAGGAGTAAATCGAAAGATTCATGCTTTAAGGCATCTCTGCAATTTTCATCAAAACTAAGTTGCTTGATTTGAAATATTTGCTTTAAGACGGAGTGGATTTTATCACTTATTTGTTGCTCATGACTGATAAGTAATAGATTGTGTTTTTTGGTTTTCATACGGTCCTTTTTTTCTTATCCCAAAGATAAGGTTTAATTGTTTTTCATGTATAGCGTCGAGTTTTGTATTTTTTTCAATTATTAGCGATATATGCAAAATTAAATAAATTATTCAAATTTAAATATGAATATTGTTCCAATGTTTAAGATTAGACTTTAAAAAATATCAAATATTTATTGAGCATCACGCATTGTCTAGGCTACTTTCCTTAATGATAATGGTTTTAGAACAAGATGTTTCCTTGGCATAGTACTTGTTTTTATTTCATTCTTAACCTTTAAGTAGGTGGAAAAAAATACCCTACTCATGGTTTTCCATCTACTATTAAAAACTTATAACAATGTTAGAACTAAAATTTACAGACGACAATATTCCTAGACATAAATGCCAAGGAGTGAGAGAAGGCGATTGGCTTATTTTTAAATGTACCTCTTGTAACTATCTCAGAAAAATTAACACCAAAACTGGTAAATCAGAAACAGTGAATAGTAGTTTTGAAATCCTACATGAAGGTACTTTCTCTGCTTTGGAAATGCCTAAAACTCCTCCCCAATTTTTGAATTAGGAAAAAGGGATTAATTTTAGACATACTCTTTTTAGATGTAACACTTATTTTTAGGCTGATAGTAAAACAACTTTAGAATATGTCTAAATTTAATCACCTAAGGCAAAGTAAAATAATTAATTAGCCATTTATGAGTTCCTCTTTTTTACTAGCATCCCGTCCGCTATGCGGTTCACAAACAGTGTTTGTTTATGTTGAAAATGCCTGCCTCTGTCGGCAGGCAGGCTCGCCATAGCGGTGCTATGTCTGTAAGCCTCCCATCCGCTTTGCGGTTCACCCGTACGGGTTCATGCCTTGTCTAGGAAAAAAATATTTCCTCAAAATGACCACTTTATTAATTTATTTTGCCTAA
>CALLVC010000331.1 GCA_938010785.1 uncultured Saprospiraceae bacterium | reverse complement strand
CTACAGCGATGCTATGAATAAATTAGTGGATTCTAAAAAATTTGGAGATACCCTCATTGGCCGAGCAGAGCGAATTAAAGATTTGGGCGCAAAAGCCTCAAAGCAACTACCTAATGAATTCTTGGAGTAGGCAGTGGAAATCTAAAATGTAAAATTTAAAATTCAAAATCTAAAAGTTCTTTTCCCAAGAGTAATGGAGTCTTCCTGTCACCTAAGCTTAAAAGCACTCGACCTAGAGCAAACCTGGCACAGTAGCCGTTAAATCCTTCCTCTCCGTCCGCAAGCGGTTCACCCGTACGGGTTCATGTGACCCAATCCTAGCTAACCAAGAAAAAATTTCTTTCCAAGTTCTCCTGTAAAGTCGGTTAAAATTCTAACTTTGGTATTTTAAAAATCTCAATAAATAAAATAAATGAAATCAGTAACTGTCAATACCCCAGGAGGCCTAGATAATTTAGTCATTACAGAATCGGAAACACCTACCCCCAAAACAGGGGAAATCCTAGTAGCTTGGCATGCAACTTCCCTAAATTTTCATGATTATTTAGTAGCCGTCGGAGGAATTCCAGTAGCTAACGGTCGGGTGCCAATGTCTGACGGAGCAGGAGAAATAGTCGGAATTGGAGAAGGTGTAAATAATTGGAAAGTTGGGGATAAAGTCATGTCTTTATTCTTCCAAAATTGGATGGATGGTGTTCCTACTCTACCAAAAATGATGTTCGTCAATGGAGAAACGATAAACGGCTTTATTACAGAAAAAAGTTGTGTTCCAGCCACTTCCGTTACTAAAATGCCAGATGGATATTCTTATGCAGAAGCAGCCACCTTACCCTGTGCAGCAGCTACTGCTTGGCGAGCGTTAATGGTAGAGGGAAAGTTACAAGCCGGTGATTCCGTATTGATTCAAGGAACAGGAGGGATGTCCATTTTTGCCTTACAATTCGCGAAAGCTGCGGGTGCTAAAGTCTTTGCTACTACATCCTCTCCTGCAAAGGCTGAACGGTTAAAAGAGATGGGCGCCACGGCTGTTGTCAATTATAAAGAAGACCCAAAATGGGGGAAAACAATTTATATGTTATCGAATGGAGGTGTTGACCATGTCCTAGATGTTGGTGGGGGCTCAACGATGAAAAATTCTATTGAAGCTGTAAAAATTGGCGGGCATATCTCCTCTATCGGTATTTTAGGAAATGGTCGTAAAGGAGAAATTACCTTTCCTAAGCTATTTTTTAAGCACATACGATTGATAGGAATTGCAGTTGGAAGTAAAATCATGCAAGAAAAAATGGTTGAAGCTATTAATATTAGTGGCATCAAACCAATCATTGATAAAAGCTTTGGTTTCGAAAAATTAGCCACTGCCTTTAGATATCAAGAAACAGGGCAGCATTTTGGGAAGATAGTTTTGGAATGGTAAAAATTCTATTATTATTTTCACCCCATATAGTTGAAAAAACACATAGCAATCATAGTTTTACTTTATAAAAATTCTACTTATGCAAAACTATGTACTCTATGTGTTCCAACACTATGTGCCTATGTGGTAAAAAAAGTCCCCTAATTAAAACTTCAATAATCAAAAGTCCAAATTATGAGCTTTGTAATAGGTGTTGATTATGGAACAGATTCTGTTCGTTCTGTTATTGTAAATACTAAAAATGGAAAGGAAGTCGGTAGCAGTGTTTTCTATTATCCAAGATGGAAAAAAGGAAAATACTGCAATCCAGCTGCTAACCAATTTCGTCAACATCCACTAGATTATGTGGAAGGCCTACAAAAATCCATTAAGAAAGCTTTGAAAGCATCGCCAAAAGGTACTGCAGCTAAGGTCAAAGGCATCGCTATAGATACCACAGGTTCTACCCCCGTTGCAGTAGATAAATCGGGAACGCCTTTAGCCCTTTTGCCAAAGTTTGCAGAGAACCCGAATGCCATGTTCATTCTTTGGAAAGACCACACAGCCATTAAAGAAGCTGCGGAAATTAATGATTTGTGTAGCAAATGGAAAGTAGATTACACCAAATATGAAGGTGGAATTTATTCATCTGAATGGTTTTGGGCAAAAATCCTTCGTACCCTAAGAGTTGATAAAAAAATTCAAAAGGCAGCCTATTCTTGGGTGGAGCATTGTGATTGGATTCCATTTTTATTGACAGGTGAAACGGATGTCCATACGATGAAACGTAGTCGATGTGCAGCAGGACATAAAGCTTTATGGCATCCCGATTTTGATGGATTACCAACCAATGATTTTCTGGTAGCTTTAGACCCTTTATTAGATGGCTTAAGAGAAAGATTGTTTACTGAAACTTACACTTCAGATATTCCTGCAGGAACGCTCTCTCCTGAATGGGCAAAAAAATTAGGCTTATCGACTTCTGTTGCGGTGGCAGTCGGAGCATTTGATGCGCATATGGGTGCAGTTGGAGGAGAAATTCGCCCCTATCATTTAAGCAAAGTAATGGGAACTTCTACCTGTGATGTTTTGATAGCCCCAATGAAAGAAGTTGGAGATAAATTGGTCAAAGGCATATGTGGTCAAGTGGATGGTTCTGTAATTCCGGGAATGCTAGGATTAGAAGCTGGTCAATCTGCTTTTGGTGATGTTTACGCATGGTTCAAAAGTTTATTGACATGGTCTTTAACTAATACGATTGGTAAAAGTAAATTAATCGATAAAAAATTAAAGGCTCAACTTTTAGCAGAAGCGACCGACCGAATTATTCCAGAATTGACTAAAGCGGCTCAAAAAATTGACCCTGCAATGACAGGAATTATCGCCTTAGATTGGTTAAATGGAAGGCGTACTCCTGATGCCAACCAAGCATTAAAAGGAGCTATTTTTGGTTTAAATTTAGGAAGTGATGCGCCTAAAATATATCGAGCCTTGGTAGAAGCTACCTGTTTTGGTGCCCGAAAAATAGTGGAACGATTTCAAGAAGAAGGGATACCTATTGAAGGAATAATTGGTTTGGGAGGTGTTGCTAAAAAATCCCCTTTTGTCATGCAGACTATGGCGGACGTCTTAAACCGTCCCATTAAAGTGGCAAAGTCTGAACAAACCTGTGCCTTAGGTGCAGCAATGTTTGCAGCAACGGCGGCTGAAATTTATAAAGATGTACCTACAGCAATGAAAAAAATGGGTGCGGGATTTGATAAAGTTTATAAACCAAATAAAGAAAGCGTCAAAATATACAACCTAATTTATCAAGATTATTGCCAATATGGAGCATTAGTAGAGCAAAATACTAAATAAAGTTCAAGTTCGAGTATCAAGTTCAAACTCAAAGCTTGTTCCGAGGATTAGGACTTAAAGATTATCGGCATTTAAATTTATCGACTATTTGTTGGTTTAAAAATTTGTATAAGCACTTAAATAAATGACTTATAAAACTATTAAGGAAGCCGCTTTTGAAGCCAATATGCAGTTGCCAAAATTGGGATTGGTCTTATTCACTTTTGGAAATGCTAGTGCAGTGGATAGAGCAAAAGGTGTTTTTGCAATTAAACCGAGTGGAGTACCTTATGAAGAATTAGGGGTTGAAGATATGGTGATTGTAGATTTTGAAGGCAATACCGTTGAAGGAAAAATGCGTCCTTCTTCTGATACTAGAACTCATGCAGTATTATATAAATATTGGAAAAAAATTGGTGGTATCGTTCATACACATTCAACCTACGGAACTGCATGGGCACAGGCACAAAAAGATATTCCGATTATGGGAACCACTCATGCTGACCATCTTACCGTCGACGTACCTTGCGCTCCTCCCATGTCGGATGAAATGATTAAGGGCAATTATGAACATGAAACGGGGTTTCAAATATTAGATGAATTCAAAAAACGAGGTCTTTCTTACGAAGAAGTGGAAATGGTACTTATTGGAAACCATGCACCTTTTACCTGGGGGAAAACGGTATCTAAAGCAGTTTATAACTCCGCTGTATTGGAAGAATGTGCTAAAATGGCCTATCTTGCTCTTGACATTAATCCTTTAGCTCCACGATTAAAAGACACGCTAATTCAAAAACATTTTGAGCGAAAGCATGGACCAAATTCTTATTATGGCCAAGTAGAATAGATATTCAGTGCCTATACTAACAAGTTTAAATCATTTAAGATGCTTAATAACTTCAAAACCTACGAAATCTGGTTTATCACAGGCAGTCAACATTTATATGGACCTGAAACCTTAGCACAAGTCAATGCCAATTCTAAAAAGATAGCAACGGCGCTTAATAGGGCTAAAAATATTCCAATCAAAATAAAATTTAAAGCGCTCCTTACCACACCTGATGAGATTTATCATCTTTGTAAATCTGCCAACTCCAGTGAAAATTGTATCGGACTTATCGCATGGATGCACACCTTCTCTCCAGCAAAAATGTGGATTAATGGATTAAAAATCCTTGGTAAACCAATGCTTCATTTGCACACACAATTCAATGCAGAAATTCCTTGGTCTACTATCAATATGGATTTTATGAATTTGAATCAATCTGCTCATGGGGGAAGAGAATTCGGATTCATCAATACCAGAATGGGCCTCAATAGAAAAGTAGTAGTTGGTCATTGGCAAGACCAAGAAGTAATCGAAAAAATAGCTATCTGGTCAAGAGTCGCTGCTGGATGGAAAGCCACTCAAACGATGAAAATTGCCAGATTTGGAGATAACATGAGGCAGGTAGCTGTAACAGAGGGAGATAAAGTAGCTGCACAAATTCAATTTGGCTATGCTGTAAACGGATATGGTCTAGGCGATTTAGTTGATTATATCGACCAAGTAACCCAAAAAGAAATTCAAGCAACGGTCGAGCAATATTTTGAGGCATATGAAGTCATGAAGTCGCTTCACAAAAATGGAAGTCAACACCATGCTTTACAAGAAGCAGCAAAAATAGAAGTTGGATTAAGGACCTTTTTAGAGGAAGGTGGTTTTACTGCATTTACCGATACTTTTGAAAATTTAACAGGCTTGGTTCAATTACCTGGTATTGCCGTGCAGCGATTAATGGCTGATGGATATGGATTTGGTGCGGAAGGTGACTGGAAAACCGCTGCTTTAGTGAGAGCTATGAAAGTCATGGGTAACGGGTTGGACGGAGGCAATTCTTTTATGGAAGATTATACCTACCATTTCAATCCAACAAACATGGCAGTATTGGGGGCACATATGTTGGAAATTTGTCCAACTATTGCACAAAGCAAGCCAACTTGCGAAATCTACCCTTTAGGAATTGGTGGAAAATCAGCACCCGTTCGCTTAGTTTTTAATGGAAGAACAGGGCAAGCGTTAAATGCCTCTATGATAGACTTAGGGGACCGATTTCGCTTACTTTTAAATACAGTAGAGGCAATCGCTCCAGAAGCAGATTTACCAAATTTACCAGTTGCACGGGTAGTATGGAAAGCTCATCCAGATGTAAAAACAGCGGCAGCAGCTTGGATTTTAGCAGGAGGTGCGCATCATACTTGTTACAGCCAGAATTTAAGTCAGGAATACCTAGAAGATTTTGCAGAAATGGCAAATATAGAATGTATTTTGATTGATAAATCTACTAATATTCATTCTTTTAAACAGTCTTTAAAATGGAATGAATTGTACTATAAATTGAATAAATAATTTTTTATTGAGAAGAATATCCCAGGAGCTTGTTTACAAAAAACAATTATTAGTATCTCTATACTAAAGTTCCAAAAAGGTATTACTTTTGCCGCAAACAGATATTTTTTAAATTTATCAACTCTAAAAAATTGATTCATCACCCTTTTGATGAAGAAAAACTAATTTGCTCTATTTTTCTTTTATTTCCCTTCTTTTCATAGCCGCTGAACATTAAAATTGTCTTGACCGTGATACTTCTGTGATAATTATGAAATCAAAATGCAACTAAAGTTTAATCCTTCTGTGATTCTACCGCTCTCCTATTCCTATAATTTTGTACTTATTATCAAGAACCGAAGATATATTTCTTCTACACCTAAAATCAAAAAGTATGAATACTTCAATCGCAATTGAAAAATTAGGAACCCCTAGAACAACAGGGCCATTTAGTTTGAATACAATTTTTGCCAATTTCCCAGAAAGAAGTGCTCGTAAAGGAGATACTCTTTTGAAAAGGAACCATTCTTTAGGTTATGTCTTCTTTTTAACGCAGGGCATGGTCAAAACATTAAGTTTTTATCCAGAAAAAAATAAAGAAGTTGTCAATGGATATTTCACAGCAGGTGAAATGATGAATTTGGAAGTGTGGCATGCAACCAATAATCCTAAAGTCACCCTTAAAGTAACTTCCGCAAAGGCAGTTTATAAAGTTATTCCTATTAATGACTTTAGAGCCTTAGTACTGCAAAATCAAGGGCTAAATCAATTGATGATGACCATTTTGTTGGAGCAAATCAACAAAAATAATGACCGTCTTCATCGTCTTTTGTTATATAAATCAAGACAACGAGTGGTGCAATTCTTATTGGATTATGTCAATGAAATCGGTCAAAGAGTTGGCTACGAATATGTTATTAAAAAGCCATTCACACATGAGGAAATTGGTAATCTATCGGATACAAGTCGCCAAACAGTAACTACTGTATTGAATGAACTAAAATCTAAGAATCTAATTCATTTTACTCGAAGATATATTCTAATAAGAAACTTGGAAGCTTTAGTAGAGGAATCTAAAAAAGAAGGATAATGAATTAATTTTTCTAAGGAATAATTTCCTAATTTTTGAAGTATTTTTATTTAAGTCATATGCTGGAAAAACTTTCTTCATTTTACCCCTAAAATGAAGAAAGCCCCGGTTTTAAACCGGAGCCAGAACAACTTGACATTCTTCAAAGATTACAAATAAAAAAACGGTATTCATATTATATTTGTTTCAATATGTTTTATATTTATTTATATTTTTTTCCGTTTTCCTTAGAAAAGTCAAAACTATTAAAAGCAAAAGCCTAATTTTGGGAATTAATTACTTTCAGTAGTAATCATTCTTCATCAAAAGATTAAGATTTGCTTCGACAAATTGAGTTAAAAATACTTCCAAAACACATTGATAATCAAGAATTTATCCTAGAACGAATCATTAAAAAAGTTCGATGGAAAAAGGAAGTTATCGCTGATTGGCAAATTGTCAAACAATCTATTGATGCTAGAGGCTACCAACCCTATTTTTTGTTAAAGATAGTTGTTGCTAAGGGAGAAAAAATTGAAGCAACGTCCTCTATCCTGAAAACTTTTAATAATGTTGGTGACCAAAAATCAGCGATTATTGTAGGCGCAGGCCCAGCTGGTTATTTTGCCGCATTAGAATTAATTGAAAAAGGTATTAAGCCTATTATTTTTGATAGAGGAAAAGATGTACGAGCTAGAAGAAGAGATTTGCGGGCCATTCAACAATTCGGAATCGTTAATCCTGATTCCAACTATTGTTTTGGAGAAGGTGGTGCTGGTACTTATTCCGATGGAAAATTATATACTCGTTCTCAAAAACGAGGAAAAATTTCAAAGGCGCTTCAATTATTAGTCGAACATGGTGCACAAACTGACATACTAGTTGACGCACATCCTCACATAGGTTCAAATAAATTACCAAATATTGTCGCCAATATTCGAGAAACCATTTTAAATCATGGTGGCGAAATTCATTTTAATAGTCAAGTCACAGATTTGATTATTAAAAATGGAAAGGCAAAAGGGGTCATCGTTAATCAATCAACAGAACATCTATCAGATGCGGTTATTCTTGCTACGGGGCACTCCGCTAGAGATATTTTCCAGTTATTAGCCGAAAAGAAAATCACCATAGCATTTAAGCCTTTTGCACTAGGCGTCCGAATTGAACATCCTCAACCACTTATCGATAAAATTCAATACAATCAAAAAGAAAGAGAAAATAACCTGCCAGCGGCTAGTTATAAGCTGGTCTGTCAAGTTAATCAAAGGGGAGTTTTCTCTTTTTGTATGTGTCCAGGTGGATTAGTGGTTCCAGCAGCAACCGCACCAGGTGAAATTGTGGTCAATGGCATGTCTATGTCCCGAAGAGATTCTCCTTTTGCCAATTCGGGTACAGTCGTAGCTATCACTGAGAAAGATGTCCTACCCTACCGCGAACATGGTGTCTTTGCAGGATTGGAATTTCAAAAGTCAGTAGAACAAAAAGTATTTAATTTTGGAGATGGTAGTCAAAAGGCACCTGCACAAAGATTAGATGATTTTGTCACTAAAAAAATATCTTCAAACCTACCTAAAACTTCCTATATTCCTGGGATTTATGCTGCTCCAATGCATGACTTATTGCCAGATTTTGTCTATGAGCATTTACAAAAAGGTGTACAAGAGTTTGGTAGAAAAATGAAAGGGTATTATACCAATGAAGCTGTTGTGGTTGGTGTAGAAAGTCGAACGAGTTCTCCGATTAGAATTCCTCGGAATAAAGTCACCTATATGCACGATGATGTAATAGGCTTATTCCCCTGTGGTGAAGGTGCAGGATATGCTGGTGGGATTATTTCCGCGGCTTTAGATGGTCAAAATGTGGCTAAAGCTGTTGCACAATTTTATGAGTAGACTTTATTCCTTCCTAGAAAAAAAATCAACATATAACTAGATTTACCATTCTGTTTATTAATTTGCGCCTTATTAAAATTATTAGGATGGATTAATTCCATTCTTTCCTTCAATAACGAAACTAACTACTCACTTCTTTATAGTGAGCATTCGTTCCTACTTTTTAAAATCAAAAACATGAGATACACTTTGTTTCTAGTATTTTTATTGTCTTGTACTGCATTTAAAATGCCTATCGGAGACCCACCTACAAAAGCAGAAATTATTAAAGAAGACATTCCCTATTTGGTGGATTTTTATAAAAATCGACACCAAAATCCCGAAATTTCTTTACGAGAAAAAGAAACTGCAACAGCGCTCGCTAAAGAATTAAAATCTATCGGTTTTGAAGTAACCGAAAATTTTGGGGGTTATGGAATTGTAGGTATTTTCAAAAATGGAGAGGGGCCGCAAATTTTATATCGAACAGATATGGATGCTTTGCCAATGCCTGAAAAAACGGAATTACCCTATGCAAGTACTAAAAAAATTGAATATAATGGATTAACCACAGGTGCCATGCACTCTTGTGGACATGATGTACATATGACCACTTGGGTAGGAACTGCTAGAGCCATGGTAAAAATGAAAGACCAATGGAAAGGCACTTTAATGCTGATTGGTCAACCTGCTGAAGAAATTGGTGCTGGAGCAAGAATGATGTTAAATAATGGTTTATATGAAAAATTTGGTGTCCCAGATTTTGCCTTAGCGCTACATTCAAGCCCTACTATTGCTGCAGGTCAAATTGGCGTTGGTAAAGGATGGACGATGGCTAATACGGAATCTTTAGATATTGAAGTTTATGGAATTGGTGCCCACGGTGCATCCCCACATATGTCGATTGACCCGGTAGTTATTGCTAGTATGATTGTCATGGATTTACAAACGATTGTCAGTCGGTCGTTAAAACCAATTGAAGATGCGGTAGTGACCGTTGGAGCTATAAAAGGGGGAACAAAACACAACATTATTCCTGACCAAGTAAATTTACAATTAACGGTTAGAACTTATAAAGAAGAAGTAAGACAATTGGTTCACAAACGAATTAGAGAAATCTCTAGAGGTATTGCCATTGCTGCTGGCTTACCAGAAGATAAAATGCCAAAAGTTACTATTCCAGAAGATTTTACGCCTGCAAATTATAATAAACCTGAAATGGCAGAGAAGATTATTGCAGCTGCTGGAAACTCTATTGGAGCCGATAATGTTTTAGATGCTGAACCGCAAATGGTAGGGGAAGATTATGCAATGTATGGACAAACAGAACACAAAGTTCCGTCCGTTTTATATTGGTTGGGAACGGTACCAGATGAAAGAATGAAGTCTGGCAAGGATTTACCAGGATTACATTCTCCATTCTATTATCCAGACCCCTCGAAATCTATAGAAACTGGTGTGACTGTGAATGTACAGGCGATGATGGATTTGATGAAAGGGTAATTGAGGAAAATAGTAAGGAATTAAAAATAAAAGCCTGTTAGGTTGTTGAACGCTAACAGGCTTTTATTTTATAGATTATTTTAAGACAGGCTAATTTGCTAAACCATTATTAACTGCATATAGTACTAATTCGGTAGCGGTATTTATTTTTAGTTTCCGCATGATGTTTTTACGATGAGTGTATATCGTGTGGGTACTCAATCCTAGTTCACTAGCAATTTCCTTTGCTATTAAGCCCTTGGCCACTAGCTTAACCACTTCTATTTCTCTTTCTGTTAACGGTGTAGGCGCGCAATCATCATCCGTTGTTGTAGAAAAAGACCGTTCAAAAACATAATCCATCACCTTTCTACAAAAATATCTTTGTTGTTTAGCGGCAGCTTGAATCCCTTCTAGAATTTCTTTTTCATTACAAGATTTAGTTAAAAAACTTGTCACTCCTGCTTCCAAGACACCGTAGATACTTTCTTTTTCATTATCTGCACTCACTACCAAGATACCTGTATTAGGATAAACCTTCCTTAATTTTAAGATTGATTCGACAGTTAAGTTGTTTGACTGGTTATAATCTAAAATGATTACATGAGCAGGCTTAGCTGCCATCAAGTCAAAAAGTCCTTGCTCATCTGCAACAGCACCTAACACTTCGACATTAGATTGCTTTTCCAAAATGTGGTTTAACCCTACCCTTACTAGGTATTCGGCATCAGCTAATATGACAGAGGTAGTAGACAAATTTTAATATAAATAGTTTTCCTTGTAATTTGTTCTATAATCTTTCAAGATTCTTGAAGTATTCCTAAATTCAGAACGCGAAAATAAGCAACTCCATTTATAAAATCCAAGTTTATTTAGAATTAGTTTAAATAAAAATAATAATTACCTCAAGTTAATATCTAAGTGGTCTACATTTTGGATTTAACCGACCTATAACTACTCTGCAATTGAAATTCGATTATATTTGCAATTATTTTTAAAAGGAGTAAAATCAAATAGAGAAAATGGGTATTCTAATTTTTATATTAATCTCATACATACTACTTAGTTTAAGTCTTCGTAAAGTATTTGAAAAAGCAGGGGTATCTCCTACAAAAGCATTAATTCCAGGTGTAAATTTTATGGAATGGGCCAAGCTGATAGGTCGTCCAAAATGGTGGGCATTTCTACTACTAATACCAATTGTCAATATCTTCATCTATGCAGGTATGTGTGTTGATATGGTGAGGTCTTTTAAAAAATATGATTTTGTAGATAGTGCCTTGGCAGTTATATATGCCCCACTCTCCTTCTTCAAACTTGGAAGCAATAAGGAGGATAAGTACGATGGGCCAACCTTAGAAAAAGAAGCTGCCTACCAAGCAGAAATGGAAGCTGCTCACAAAGCTGATGATAGATTGAAACTAAAAAGGTTAATGGCTAAAAATCCATACCAAAAAACAGCAATCAGAGAATGGGCGGAAGCTATTGTTTTTGCGGTCTTCGCAGCTGCATTTATTCGGATGTTTTTAATTGAAGCCTATGTTATCCCCACTTCTTCCATGGAAGGCTCTTTATTAGTTGGGGATTATTTGTTTGTGAGTAAAGCGCATTATGGCATTCGAACACCAGAAACAATTGCGATGATTCCGCTTTTACACAATAGAATCCCTTCTTTAAACACAGAATCTTATTTAGAAAAACCAAGTATTTCTCCTGTCCGTTTACCAGCCATAGAAACAATTGACAAAAATGACCCAGTTGTTTTTAATTACCCGGAAGGCGATAGCGTGTATGTAACACCTGGCAGAACATGGAGCATTTATGATAAAAGACGAAAATCTATTCCACAGAATACCATTGCGGCAATTGATAAAGGTAGATACGATTTAGTAACCAGACCAATTGATAAAATGGACCATTACATCAAGCGATGTGTGGCAACAGCAGGTGATTCTTTACAAATAATTGACCGTCAGATATACATCAATGGGCAACCTGCTGAGAATCCGACAAATGTTCAATTCAGATATTTGGTCAAACATAAAGGGCCTTTAAGTGAAAGAAATTTCGACGATTGGGGTATATCTCCAGAGGATAGACTCTATTATAATGATGGAACCAATCCTGTATCCGATACGCATAAAATGTTGGTATTATCTGAAGCCCAAAAGGAAAAAATCAAAGCAATGGACCCAAGTATCGAAATTATTCCAAACGATATGTATTGGGTCGAATTACCAGAAGGGGTAGATAGGAGTATTTTGAGAGTTTATGGAGTGGATGAAGGAAATGTAAGATATGGAAATGGCAATAGGTATATGATGACCTTAAAGAAAGCTCAAGTAGATTCGCTTAACGCAAACGGATTTAAGGTGGATTACAATTATGAAACTGAACGATTATTTCCACATGACCCTGAAAATTTCAAAGACAATTCAGTTGATAATTACGGTCCTATATATGTGCCTGCTAAAGGGGCAAGCGTTATTATAACACCTGAAACAATTGCACCTTATAAGAGAATTATAAGTGTTTATGAAGGAAATGATTTAAAAATTGCCAACGGCCGTATTTACATCAATGGAAAGGAAACTACTAAATATACCTTTCAACAAGATTACTTTTGGATGATGGGTGACAACCGTCATAATTCAGAAGATTCTCGAGTATGGGGATTTGTGCCACATGACCATGTCGTTGGAAAACCGTTATTTATTTGGTTCTCTACAAAAGATGGAAGCGCTGCCAAAGGAATTAACTGGGATAGAATTTTTAGTTCAGCGGATAAGAAGTAGGACTTAATAGATAAGAGTAGAAAAAAGGTAGTGAGTCAATTCACTACCTTTTTTTTGTAGTTTGAATTAATACAAATTATATATTTAATAAATATTTAATAGATTTGCAGTCAATTTGAACTAAGTTTACCAAAAAACGTATTATAAAAAATAATTTATCTCTTTTTAAAATTAATTAAAATATGAAACTGACAACTAGGTTACTCACTTTTTTATGTCTTTGCAGCTTGATGATGACTTCTTGTCTAATCTCAAAGTCTCAATATGAATTATTACAAACAGAATTAGAAGTAGCCAATTCTCAATTAGGCGAGTGTGGCGAAAAGCTAAATGATTACATGTCGCAGATTAGCGCATGTGAAAGAGAAAAAGAAGCATTGAAAGGAGATTTGAGAGCAGCACAAGCTACTACAACTAACAAAGATGCACAAATAGCTGATTTGAAAGAACAAATCGGTGATATCCGTGGTCAAAGAGACAAACAAGTAGAGCAAGTTGGAGATTTAACTGTTTTGTCTCAATCAGCAAACGAAAATATCAAAGAGACACTTACTCAGTTACAAAATAAGGATAAATACATCAATTTAATTCAAGCGGCAAAAACCAAAGCAGATTCTTTGAATTTAGCCTTAGCTGTCAATTTAACAACCATGTTAAAAGATGGCGTAGCGGATAAAGATGTAGAAATAAAAGTTGATAAAACAGTGGTTTATATTAACTTATCTGACAAAATGCTTTACACTAGTGGTAGTGCAACTATCACCAATCGAGCAGATGAAGTATTAGGAAAAATCGCAGCTATCGTAAAGTCTCGTCCAAATGTAGAAGTGATGGTAGAAGGTTATACGGACAATGTGCCAATTAGCAACAGTTGTATTACGGATAACTGGGATTTGAGTGTAAAAAGAGCAACCTCTGTAGTTCGTGCCCTTCAAACGAAACATGCTATCAATCCAAATAGGTTAATTGCAGCAGGTAGAGGACAGTATAATACTTTAGCAAGCAATGATACTGCTGAAGGTCGTTCTACTAATAGAAGAACTAGAATTATCATTCTTCCAAAGTTAGACCAATTCTACGATTTATTGGACCCTAATAAGGTGCCAGAATAGGTCTTGCCTTTTAATTTAGATTGAGTTTTAAAATCAGAAATCTAGAATCATAAATTTTAAACCTGCCTTCCTACGACGGCAGGCAGGTTTAAAATTTATGATGTATGATTTTTGGCAATAGCAAATTCTTAGGAACGTGATAAAAATAAATTTAGATTCTGTCGGAGAAATAAGATAACTAAACGGTTCACTTTAAGTGACTTAGCTTATTTCTTCGACTCAGAAGAATCTGAATTTATTTTTATCTTACTAATTATGATGAATATCTATTTTAAAGCCTACTAACTCCCAATCCTATCCCCTCTCCTATCCGCATATAACCATCCTCTAGAATAAATCCTCCTTTCACCACATCTTTCGCTAAATCAAGACTACCATCTAAGTCCAAATACCGAGTGGCAGGACTTGCCATCGCAGCATGAAGGGCAGCAGTGATACTAATAATACTCTCATCCATACATCCCCACATCAATCCAATATTTCCAAGATTCGCAATACCTGCGATTTCTCGACCTGCAGCTATACCTCCACACTTCATCAATTTTATATTGTACAAACCAAAATGTAAGGGTTTTTGAGCTAGTTGTAAGGCGTGTTGGGTTGTTTTTAAGTTCTCATCTGCCATGCAAATTTTTCGGATACTAGGCGGTAATTTTTTCATTAATTTCACATCGTCATAATGCATTGGTTGCTCCATTAATTCCAATCCTAATTTCTTAGTTTGATTATAAAAGGCTTTGGTTTCCTCCACCGAATAACCTTGATTGGCGTCAACCCTAATTTTTATGGATTTCCCAACAGTTTCTCTTATTTTTGAAAAAATTGCCACATCCTCTGCCACAGATTTACCTGTTTTCAACTTAATCGCTTTAAATCCCCTTCCGATATATTCATTAGCTTCTTCAATACTATCTGCTATTGATTTAATGCCAATTGTAATAGAAGTAGGCATTTTCAAATGCGCTCGTCCCCACAAATCTACCAAAGGAATACCCAACATCTTTGCATAAGCATCGTGCAAAGCAATATCAGCCGCCGCCTTAACAGCAGGATTATCTGGGAATACTTGATGAATCCTAGAAATAATCGCCCCTATCTTTCTCAAATCTGCGCCTTCTAATAGATTGGCTATTTCAACTAATTTTTCTTTGGCTGATTCCATTGTTTCTCCCGTTACAAATGCCGACGGAGACCCCGAACCTATTCCACTTATTCCTCCTTCCGTTTCAATTTCTAAAAAGATATTTTCTACGGAATCAAAAGTCTCATAAGCGATAGTATAAGGACGCGTTAATTCCAGATTTTCACTATAGGTCTTGACCCATTTTATTTTATACAGTGATGGCACAGGCATAATTCAAAATTGAAGATTCAAAAAAGTAAAGATAAGAAATGTATGTAGGATAACGACAAAATATGAATCATCCCAAATTTTGTAACAAGATTTTTTCGGACATCGAGTCCACTAAAACCCCTTTTTTATAAATTTGAAGGTTCGATACCTGTAAATTTATTATTGTGTAACGTAAGCAGTCTACTTATGGGATGTCTCTTGTTTTGGAAGAATAGGACAATAGCATTATAGTATTTCCAAATCCAAATCTTTAATAATTTTAGAGTAATCACTTAATACAATGGAATAGGAACCTGTAGTGTCTGGCAAGTTTAGTATATGATGTAGACTAGCTCCTTTGGGACCATTAATTTCTCCTTCTTGAATCAACTCCGACTCTCCATTGAATATTTGGATAAAAAGCGGTCCTTTTGGAAGGTTTTCAACAGAAAGCCGTACCTTTCCTATGTTTGAAGGATTTGGCCAAATAGATGCCTCGAGCGTAAGTTCTTTTGTATTTGTAGTAATTTTCTTTTGGGTCGCTACAATTTTAGAAATTTCTTTGCTCATTGCTTCTGTCACAACAGTTAAATCAACTTTACTATTCTGCCCAAAAGAAACTAAGTAACTAATAATTACAAAGAAAATTGTGAGGGAGTATTTGCTAGTCATAGTGGGAGTACATTTAAACTAATTTAATGCTTTTATCAAGTTCTAAAAAATAAATGGTCTATCGGCTTGTGGTACATTGTTCGCTAGATTAAAAATATTTTTTTAAAATATTGATAATCAACTAACAAATACATAACAATTAAAAATATATCAAATTCAATGCCAAATCCTTATTTTTCAAAACTTATATAAATGGACTATCTTCAAGGTATATTATTAGGAATTGGCTGGATAGGCGGGATTATACTCATGCGGTCTATCACTACCCTATTTCATGAATTGGGCCATGCTATTCCCGCGCTTATTTTTACAAGAAAAGAAAAAGTCAATGTTTTCATTGGGACCTATGGAGATTTGAGCAATAGTCTACAACTCAACTTGGGTCGTTTAGTGCTATACCTAAAATTAAATGTCTTTAATTGGAGAATTGGGTTATGCACTCATGCTGGAATAAGGGGCTTAATTCCGCAAATAATAGTGATATTAGGTGGACCATTGGCTAGTTTATTGATAGCTTCGATGGCTTTTTATTTTATTATTACAAAGCAATTTTCAGAGATTTGGGTAGTTTTTATTGTCTTTTTTCTAATCTCCGCCATTATAGATTTCTTAGTCAATGTGGACCCGAGCCATACGCCCATAAAACTGTATAATAATTCGGTTACTTATAGTGATGGTTATCAATTAATCAATGTGTTTAGAAGAAAAGGTTTACCTGAGGCATTCTTTAAAGCAGAGGAACTATTCTTCAAGAAAGAATATGACGAATCCTTAAAAATAACGACTCAATTAATTGAATCTTCAACTCCTAAAAAACCTGCTTACAATTTAGCGGTTAAAACGCATATCGCAAAAAAGGAATACGCTAAGGCGGTAGATGTTTATGAGTCTTTCAAAGCCATTCATAAATATGCTTACCTAGATTTTTATCAGCTTGGATGGCTCAATTTTAAATTAAATAGATGGGACGAAGCTTTATCTTATTTTGACCATTGTAATTATCAAGAACATACGGATGGTTTGGTTTTATGTCATCGGGGATATATACACTTACAAAGAGGAAATTATGAAAGGGCTGAAAAAGATTTAGCAGCAGCAAAAGCGTACAGTCCAGACAATGCGCTGGTCTGGAATAATAGTGCGTTATTGAAAATAAAAACTGGGGATATGGCTGGAGCTAATTTAGATTTGAAACAAGCTATACATTTAGCCCCTAAAAGTCCGGAAGTGTATTATCATCTGGGCATTTATCAAGAAGAAAAAAGAAATTTTAAAGAGGCATTAGCCAATTACAAATTGGCAAGAGATTTAGGATTAGATTACCACGGGATTGATTTAAAAATAGCCGATGTGGAGGCTTTGGTCGAGGCTTTTTTATAGGTTTTTAGGAAAATGGCGATAAATTAATTTAAGATGCGGACGGTACTGAAAGGTTTCAATAGGTATCAACGTTTGGGATTCGTACCACAGATACAAAACATAGCGTTCAAACCCATGTTTCGTACCTACGGCACGGTTAGAGGAAAGGAAGTTTCTTTATTTTACCTTTACCTATATTTGATACCTACGGCATCTTTTGCTGGCTGTTCACTACTGGTTGCATATGGTAGGTCTGGAGTCTAGAAATATCGTTTAACGACCTATACATTCGTTTAGTGTTTTCTAAAATTGAGAAGTACGAAGCCCTTATATCCTGACCCGATAAACCAGCCACCTATGCAGTCGGGCAGGTCATGTACTACTATTTGACATCTATCCCAATCAGAACTTCACCACTCTTCGAACCGTTCTTCCTTTATCTGTTTCAATACCTAATAAATACATTCCCGCAGGAATGGTTGCTAAATCAAAATTGACATTTGTTTGTCCCATAGAAACATTAATGATACTTCTTTTCTCTATTAATTTCCCCGTTGTATCATACAATTTTAAAGATAAATTTGTCTCTTCCCGTATATCAATAAATACTGATAGTTGCGCATTAAAAGGATTTGGGTAGACCGATAAGGTTTGAATTTCTAAAGGTACATCAGTTATAGCTACGGAACAATTCGTCGTACCAGTAATTGGGTTAGAAAAGACACCATCTGTTTCTAAACAAAAAGCTCTAACTTGTATTTCATAGGCTGCACAATTAAGCGATGTAGCAACTGTTTCATTACTAGTAACCACTTGTCTAATCGTGCTTTGGGTGCTAATCTTTTTGATATTTACTTCATACTTATCCGCTTTTTCGGTTGCATCCCAAACAATTCTTATAGCATTTTCTAAGGTATCTATCTGTCTTACATTGGTTGGTGCGGTACATTCACAAGCAGTATTAAAAACAAAGATTTCTGAAAAATCACTCATCTTCATAGAATCACAAAGAGATTGTACTTGTATTTCATAAGTAGTGCAACTCTCTAAGCCTGATAAAGCAATACCCGTCGCATTATTACTTACAGCTGATATCCATTCATTATTCCCTTGTTCCTTATACTGATATTGGTAATCAAACGCACCAGTACCAGCAGTCCAACCAAGAGATGCACCGTTTAAATCTGGCGCAGCAATCAGCTTCAATTCTGTCGGAACAAAACATGGGGCTACAGATTGGACGATATTTACGCAGTAATCTTCAACTTCTCCAAAATCATAGGTATCGCAAGGACCTGGTATGGAGGTATCATTCACCGCCCCTCTCCATTTTATTGCAATTCTTAACCTAGTTAGTCCAGGAACTGCATCTATTGGAACTGTAAATTTCCCTGAGAATTCATTAATTATATCTTCTTCCAAGTTGATAATATTTTCTTTTTCTATATCAAATACGCCATCTTGGTTAAAATCAATCCAAGCTTGTATATTCTCATCAAAAGGAAAACTACTATATGCTATATTTAATTTTAATTCATATTCTTCTAGCGTATTTAAGTCGGTACTTAGACCAGTATAATCTCCATAGCCATTTTCTGAACCAGACTCATTGCTTAAAGTGTTTAATTGAACTAAAGATATCCATTCAAAGTCTTCGTCACCAGCAGATTCGCAATAGGTGACATCCGTACAGGCACCACAGCCATTTGTAGTTACTGTTTGTGCGGCACTAAATGCTGTAGTCATCGTTTCACAAATCGTTCGAACTGCAAAGCTATAAGCTGTACAATTAGTAAGATTAGAGATTTCCACAAAATTCGTTGAAGTAGTAACTAGGTCCATAAAATTACCATCCATTTCTTGAATACTAACTTCATAACTCTGAGCAGCAAATAAGGAATCCCATTCAATTCTGATTGATTGATTAGTCGAAGCAGTTACCCTGATATTTTCAGGAGGAATACAACAACCATCTGTTTTAAAAACATAAGTTCTAGTATATCCACTTGTTTCCTCCTCACAAACACTTTTTAGTTCAAATTCATATTCTGTACAGGCTGTTAAATTAGTTAAGTTATATGGTGAGGAGATATTATTTACAACCGTCCACTTTGTTGTCCCTTTTGGTTTAAACCTTAATGAAGAAGTTGCATCTTCACTAGAGGATGCCCAATTAATAGTAGCAGAAACATCAATAATTTCAGAAACTTCTACACCTAATGGTAAAATACAAGTGCCACATTCTTGAATCAACAATTGAAGACTATTATTTAAATTCAGTTGTCCTCCAGTTGCGGTAATAGTGTCCAAAGATTCATTGGGTTTGACACCATCTAAGATATATTTTCGAACCAATAAGGCAGCACCAGAAGGGTTAGCTTTCACCAAATCACCAAAAGTGTTGCAAGGAGCAGAATATAGTAGACCAATTGCTCCCGTCACATGAGGAGTCGCTCCTGATGTACCTCTAAATGGTCCATATCTATTGTTTTTTTTCAAAGTATAGGTATCTTCTCCAAAGGCACCTAAATCTATATTTACTCTGCCAAATCCAGCTTGGTTTTCTTTTTCCCCTGTAATATTTACATTCGTCACCCCTATTAAATAATCACTTGGACAGGTAGTAGGCAAATCACCAACTTCATCAACATTAATATTTTCGTTAGCCGTCGCTCCGCAATTTAAAATGCCGGCAGTACCCAATGAATCATATAGCGCACACCAAATAGGTGCATCTTCAGGCATCCCATTGTCTGTCCCCCAAGAAGCATTAGTCGCTACAATAAAAGCTCCTTTTGCTCCATTGGTTTCATTATACATTTTTCTCAAAGCTAATGGATAACCATAACCAGCAATTAGCGTAGCTTCGTCCGCATTAAAATCTGTTTTGACCATCATTACTTTTACGTCCCAACTGACTCCTGAAACTCCAGTAATATTATTTCCTTTTGCTCCCATGATTCCCATGACAGGTGTCCCATGTTGGGCTCCACCTCCAATTGCTCCTGAATTAGCAGTTGGATTCCAACCATTCACATCATCAATGTATCCGTTCAAATCATCGTCAATGCCATTATCAGGAATTTCTCCGTGGTTTCGCCATAGATTATTTCCCCAGTCCTCGTGATTCAAGTCTACCCCATCATCTAAAGCTGCTAAAACAATGGTATCCCCGTTAACCGTTACACCACCTGTAGTTATATCCCATGCCAAATCTGCATCTAAATCTGCTTCAGGGTTTCCGCCTAAAGCTAAACTATTAATATATTGCCATTGCTGATTAAAAATGGTATCGTTTGGAGTTGCACGGGGAGATAAGAAGTGGTTAAATTGAGCATTTTGAATCAATTTATCCTTTCTTAGGTCTGCTAAAAACTCCCCTTCATGAATAGTGGCAAAATCAAACTCTAACTGCCAAATATTCATAGGTTCAGACAAACATTTCTTTGTTTTTATTTTTCCATTTCGCCCTCTATAGGTTGCATAATTCCTGAGCATTGATGCTGGACTAGACACTTCACTATTGAGCTGAATTATCACCTCGCCTTGAACATGGTCTAGTCGCTGTGCGTGTAGACAAAAGGTAAGCATTAGTCCAAAAAAGATAAGAGTACTTCTAAACATAAAAGTTCAATTTAATAATATCGGTTCTGTAAGCATAAAAAATATTAGTTTCCATTTTTGCGCTCAAAATAGTATTCCTTAAGTAAGAAACGGAAATTAGGCTATAAAAGTCTGTAGAAATTACTTGTCCCTGCAACGAAGTTAAATCTCGTGACGCTCAATAGACACTTTCAGTATTAGAATTAAGTGTAAATTTCTTTTACCTGTAATCCAGTATTTTAATAACTTGACTTGTCCTAATGTTCGGCCAATATTCTTAAACTTCTGATTACCAGTTATTAATTTTTTCAGCCATCCTTTATACAGAAATTCAAAATCAAGAAATAAACTAGCAACAAAACTATATTTTATGTAATTTAGGGTTTCATTTAATTTCCCTCCAATTAATATTTTTCGATTTCAATACCTACACATTTTAGGCTAAATACTTTTTTTAGTCTGATTGAACAACATGAGAAAACAAGCGACTGCGATTCGCTGAAAAGACTACACACTATGATTTTTAACAGCCTAGCCTTTTTTGCATTTATAGGCATTTTTTTTCCTGTATATTTTATGCTTAAGGGAAAAGCCAGATTATGGCTTTGTCTTGTTGGTAGCTATTTCTTCTATGGCTGGTGGGATGAACGATTCCTTACCTTAATCATCTTTTCTACCCTAATTGATTATTCCATTGGGCTAATGCTCGATAAAGAGGTAGTGCAAAAGCGTCGAAAACGGCTGCTAACCATTAGCATGGTGGTCAACTTAGGCTTCTTAGGCTTTTTTAAATATTTCAATTTTTTTGTAGAATCCTTCCAAGATTTAGTCTTGAGTATGGGGATGACGCCGTCCTATAATACCCTGCACATTATTCTCCCTATGGGGATTTCCTTTTATACCTTCCAATCTATGAGTTACACCATAGATGTTTATTATAAAAAGATTCCTGTGGAACCAGACCTTGTCCGTTTTGCCACTTTTATTTCCTTTTTTCCCCAATTAGTAGCAGGTCCTATTGTCAGAGCCAAAGAATTTCTACCCCAATTTAAAATGGATAAGAAATTTGATTGGAATCGATTCAATTCGGGGACTGGTCAAATGCTTTGGGGTTTTTTCAAAAAAATGGTCGTTGCAGATTCTTTAGCCCCTTTCATTGACCAATGTTTTGCTGCACCAGAAACCTTCTCGTCCTTGCATTTGATGGTCGGTGTAATCTTTTACTCTTTCCAAATTTATTGTGACTTTAGTGGGTATTCAGACATTGCCATAGGTTTAGCCAGAACAATGGGCTTCGATTTTCCAAACAACTTCAGAACCCCCTATTTCTCTACAGGATTCAGTGAATTTTGGCAACGCTGGCACATTACCTTATCTAGCTGGTTCAGAGATTATTTGTATATCCCTTTAGGTGGAAGTCGGAATGGAACTTTTAATACCTATAAAAATACCATGTTGACCAACCTATTAAGTGGCTTATGGCACGGTGCCAATTGGGTCTTTGTCTTTTGGGGCTTTTTACATGGCATTTATATCATTATTCAACGTGTAATTGGGCCCTATTTTGGTCGATTAATGGACGCTATGCGATTACCTAAAATGGGCAGAGCAAGTGTCAATATTTTCTTGGTTTATACCGCTACCTGTTTTGCATGGATATTTTTTAGAGCTACTGATTTTGGAAATGCTTTAGATGTAATTTATGGTATTGGAAAATTTGAAAACTTTACGGTCAGTAGTATTGTCAATAAGTTTTGGTTTGTCAAAGGAGTAATTGTTATTGGCTTATTATTGTTAGTAGAAGTAGCTGATTTAAAATTCAATTTTGCTCATTTGGTCAAAAAACAACCCGTTTTTAGAGCTGTTTCTTTTGCTACCGTGATGATGTTGATTGCATTTTTCGGAACTTTCGGAAGTAATGCGTTTATTTACTTTGTTTTTTAATTAACTCATGGTACGGAGAACAAGAAAAAACTGATAATAGGTCTTCAGGCTATGCGGTTACCGTCTTTATTGGAATTAACTAAATTTTATTAGATATTTCAAGCTCAAAGCAGGATAAAGTACTGCCAGCACTCGGAGTGCTGGCAGTACTTTATCCCGCTTTTAAACTCCAAAAACCATACATTATTTTCTGTATCAATTAGGTCAGATTTGTTTCTTGGAACAGACCGGAAGGCTTTACTATACTTCCCATTGTTTTAATGAATTTGCTCAAAATCCGTTGGGAATATTAAATCTGTTGGGCAATACTTTTCTAAAGAGTAGGAGTGGTACAAGCCATCTATCCAGCAGCATCAAGCATCTATTTTTATATTCCCCCTAAATCCACTACTTTTACTGAAACTTTAGAGAAACTATGCCCAAACAGGCCATCAAATATTGGTTATTTCAATCCAGTCCAGAAGTGTTCCGATTAAAGGAAGCTTTGAAGGCGGATGCCCTTAAAACATTTGCCGTCAAGGCACATAAAAAAAGTATTAAAAAAGGAGATAAAGTTATCTTTTGGCAATCTGGGAAAAAGGCAGGTTGCTATGCCTTAGCAACTGTACAAACCAACCCACAATCCACCCTCATTAACAGTAAAGAAAAATCTTATTTTAAAGAATTACCCAAGGAAGGAGAACGAGTACAGTTGAAGATAGATTACAATCTTTGGAATCGACCCATCACTAAAGAAATATTACCAAACAGCAATACCTTTGAAGCCTTTTATGCAGGTATTCCTGGCACTAATTTTAAAGCTACAAAAGGGCAATTTGAAGAATTAATTGATGTTGTGGAGCACCTAGACATGGTTCATGAACCAGAGCCTACTTACCACGTAAATCGTCCTTTATTACATTCTTTAAATAACATTTTACAAGGTCCTCCTGGTACTGGAAAAACCTATCAAACAGTGAATTATGCCTTGTCTATTATAGAAAACAGACCGCTGAAAGAATTAGCCTTAGAACCTCGTAAAGATTTACGTCAGCGTTTTGAGGCTTACCAAGAAGAAGGTAGAATCCAGTTTATTACTTTTCATCAATCCTATGCTTATGAGGATTTTGTCGAAGGATTAAAACCCGTGACGGTTGAGGGACAAATTCGATATGGCATTGAAAATGGTATTTTTAAACAGATTTCTATCGATGCCCGCCGATGCTTATTAGAAGCAATGGCTGAATTGTTACCTCAATATGAAATCGAGGTGGAATTCAATCAACTTTATAGAGCATTTTTGGCGTATTTGAAAGGAGATGATTTTTCTAATTTTTCCACACCAAGTGGCCGTAATAT
>CALLVC010000330.1 GCA_938010785.1 uncultured Saprospiraceae bacterium | reverse complement strand
GTCTTCCAATAGTCATAAAATAGCAAAGCAAGGCTATTTTAATTTTTTTTCATCTTTTTTTTGACAAAAAATAGCATAAAAAAATAACTTATTTTTCACAAAACAACATTTCAATTAATAATCCAACTCATTAATTATCAGCTACTTATTAAATTTTTACCTTAAATATTTATCATTTTATTTTTCACAATACCGTGTTTTTGTATTTTAAATAGGCTTGCTTTGCCTGTATCTTTGTAGTGTGTTAAGTAATTAACGCAAAGCTAATTAAAAGAATTAGCTAATAATTTTAGGATATGTTCACTACCTACTTCGGTAGTTAAAATGGGATTTGAATTTAACAAGGCACTCTTTAGTGGGATTTAGAATGCCTTGTTAAAATTCATACTTTTAGAAAAGCGAGGAAAACCTAAAATACAAACTAAATAAAAAATACTTTTAGATATATAAATACCAAATAGAAAACTAAAGAATTAATTTTGGATATGTTCATGGGATTATAATTTGTTGAAAAAAGCCGTACATTTTTGTACGGCTTTTTTTTATGGGGTACAGGATGAACGACTGATTCCGAAGGGTGAATGTCCAGTATGAACAAACAAAGTTTGTGAACCGTTACGGGTGGGAAAGGCAAAGGAGAAAACCGCAAAGCGGATGGGTGGCTATTTTTTAATCCGATTTCATCGGATTGTGTAGGTCGTTCTTTTTAGACGTGTTCTTGGCGGTGTTTAAAATATATTTTGCTCACCTTCGAAGCTTTAGGCAAAGTAAAATAATTAACGGAGGGTGGAAAATGCTAAACTTAGCGAAATTCCCCCCCTCAATCCCCGCCAGCGGGGAAGAAGCCTCGTGCAAATCAAATATTTCCTGCTACAAAAATTAACTTTTTACTTTCAAATAATCATAACCTTTAAGAAGCAAATTTATCTGTACAGGTCGAATAAATTCACCTGAATGCGTAGCAGCAGGTTCATCATACGCACAAAAAAATGGCTTACAAGTATCAAACCTGTAAGCCATTTTATTTACCACTCATCACTAACTAACCAATATCTTAAAAAACCTCCTTTGGCTTAGGCATAGGTTTTTTCTTTTTTCTTCTAGTTTTGAATAATTCGACGACCTCTTTCTCTTTCATGAATCCTAGTTCCACAAAAGTAGAAGAAACGAATTTCTTAATATCTTGATAATCTTTTCCACGCTTATCTGTATACTTCTTTAAGATTCGTTTGATATACACCATACTAGAATCTTCTACATCTTGCACAAATTGCTGATTACCAAAAATCTTCATATAGACAGGATAACTCTTTCTAGCTAAATTAATCAACTCGTTATAGTCTCTGTCTTCTAAATTTTTAATTAATCGAGTATAGTAGCCAAAAATCACTTTTCTAACACATTCATTAATCAAGGAGCGACCTTCATGTGCATTGTAGAAAGTGTGTACTTCTTCAATAGTAGCCTCTTCTAAATAGCCTTTAGAGTGAATGGTTTCTACTAAATCGTAGTATTCTGTCAACTCATCTTTAATGCTTCTATCCACAATTACAGAGACTCTATTCTCTGCTTCTGCATCTACATCTAATTCAGAATTTTGTAGGAACATCAAGAAAGTCAAAAACTTTTCAGAAAAGTTAGGAATTTCTGTTCTTACTTTATTGAATACGCCATTTAAGTGTGCGGTGTAATCTTTGTCCAAGGGCCAAAAATTAGCATACAAGCAAAGGATTTCAATAATTTCGTCTGTCTTTTGAAATTCTTCATTACTAAGGAAAGTAGCAATGGGAGAAATCAAACTTTCGTTATTCGCGCCTAATTCCAATCGGTGTAATAAAAACTTCTTCAAAGAAGTATACAAGATTTTTAACTCAGACATATTTGTCGGAAAGACAGCGGACAAATATTTAGCGTCTTTAAATTGTCGCTTATATCTATTGTAGCCTGCAATTCTTTCCTTAAGGATACGGTAATCATCCTTTCTCATACTTCGTAAAAAGTAATTAATCTTTTTATTGGTTACCTCATTCAATAAGTTGGTAATCCAAATATCACTACTCAAAGCAAAGCCCATTTGTACACTTTGCCCAATCCGTTGACGAATGATATCAAAATTGGCAGAATTACAAATAGCCATCAAAACATCTTTAAAGTGGTCTTGTGGTAAAATGTATTTATACTGGTCATTAATCTCTCCTCTTAGTACTGTAAAACCAATAACTTTTGGTAGAAACAATCCTTCAAAACGCTCGTCCAATAGATATTTTTCCAAGGCAATTAACTGCAAAGGATAATAAGCAGAAACAGATTCGTAAATCGCCCCAATTTTTGGTTCAAACATTTCTTGCATCAACTTATAATCCGTTTCTTCTTCTTCTTCTAAATATTTCACCAACTCTTCCGAAGCTTGCACTTCTTCCGCAATTTCGTTTAGCTTATCGACATAATATTGGTCTAAGGCTTCCATATTTTTATTTTTAGAATAAAGATTAGAGAGAAGAGATGAGAGACTGCATTCACCAATTAGGAAAGCTAAATACTCTATTTTCGTCGCTCTAATCTATGTTATTAATAAAGGTAAACCTAGTAGCGCACTTAAGCCCTACTAGGTTCGTATATCTTTAGATATAATTAAATTCGACTTGTAGATTAATTGAACGAAAAAAAATCAGTTCAATTGTTTGACAAATATACTATAAAAATAGTATTCGCCACAAGGGGAAGGAAGAAGTTATTAAAGGTAAAAAGGGGTTATTGGAAGTTATTTTGGATAAACAGCAAATTATGTACAAAACAAGATAATTTTCTGACCACCCAAAATAACCTTATTAACCTCATTACCTTATCCACCTCATTAACCTCGTCCCTTCCTCTAATCCAAAACAGCTTTCCCAGCATTCACAAAAATCTGATTGATTTTATCGGTAAATGCTTGGTCGCCCAATTGTTGCGCCATTGTCTCTAAACTAGACTTTGCATTAGTAGCCAATCGTTGGTCACTAGCAAAACCTGCTGCTAAATCACTAGGGTCTAAAGACTGATAGAAATTCAAATGTTCTGCTGTTTCTTTTGCTAAAATAAGCGCATGTTCCTTTGCTTTTTCTGGAGCCCCCGCCGTCATATAAGACTGTATAAAGTAATAAGAATTATAATCGTAGGCGAAATTCATATTTGGAAAAGCTTCAAAATATTTATCACACAATTCGACAGCTTTCGCATTTTCTCCTCTACGGATAAATTCCTGAATCGCTCTCAACATCATGTAACGGTGACTCTGTACGCTTGGCGCATAACTCTTATCCACAAATAACTCATACTTATCAAAGTTACCCCACATAAACTTATTCATCACATTATCATATACTTTGTCGGCATCTACTCTACCCTTTCCTAAAACACCAGGCACTAATGGGTCTTTTCCTGCTTTGACAGGAATCAATTTCAACCCTAAGCCTTCCATCTGTAAATAATCATCTAAACCTAGTAAAGACTCTTGTCTAACGGTTACCGCAAAGTATATAGGCCGTTCCCAAGCGTTATTAGCAATAATATCCATTACCGCTAAATCACCTTTCAGGACATAGCTTTTGTTGATATCAAAAGGAATAGCATCTACTACATTTTCCATATCTTTCACGATGCCATTTTGCTGGACTAAGTTACGATTAACAGGAATAGAAAACTGAGCAGTAGGTAAATAACTTTCTAAGGTACGACCACTACTAACAGGAACAGGATGGTCTTCACCAACAAAATTAATGGCATCTTTAATATTCATTCGGGGACCATTTTTGTAGGGGTCCACAAATACTTGATTTCGTTTATACCCTCGAATTTTATCTGGTGTCAAAGAAATTTTAATTGGCGGAGAATCATTCACTTTTCTATTTAATTGATTGATATACCAATCGACCGCAATCAAACTTAAATTCACTACCCGAACATCTCTTCGAATATTTTCTACCTCTTGCGCATACCAAAGTGGGTAAGTATCATTATCCCCATAGGTAAATATAATGGCGTTTTCATCACAAGATTGCAGGAAGTTATTGGCATAATCTCTAGCTCCCGTGTGGTGTCTTCGACTCATATCATCGAAGTTTTGGAAGCCCATCAAAAATGGCGCAATCAAAACGATAGCACTAGAAGCCAATGCACCTAAAGGAAGATTACGGTCTTTTGCTCTTTCTTGATACATTTGATATAAAGCGAGTACCGCCATCCCAATCCACATAGCAAAAGTAAAAAAGGAACCAACGAGTACATAATCCCGCTCTCTAGGCTCATTCGGAGGCTGATTGGAATAAACAATAATTCCCAGTCCTGTAATGATAAATAAGGCGAGTAGTCCCATAAAATCCTTCCCTCTTTGCTTGGCATGGAAGAACATTCCTAGCAAACCAAATAATAGCGGTAACAGGTAATATTTATTCGTTCCTTGGTGTTTTGCCATAGAGGTAGGCAATTCATCCATATTGTATAATCGAGCTTCATCTAGCGGTTTAATACCTGACATCCAATGTCCACTCTTTTTATTCCACGAGTAATAGCCTTGTTCAGCATTTTGCTTGCCTGCAAAATTCCACATAAAATAGCGGAAATACATCCAACCAAATTGATAAGAAAACATGAATTTCATATTATCTGCAAAAGTCGGTTCTCCTGTTTTTTTATCAATCCACTGTCTATAAAGGTTCGGTCTACCTTGACTTCCATCACTCATTCTAGGAAATAGTACCTTATCCTTGTCTGCATAGACATAAGAGATTTTTTTATCGACAATTTCATAGCCATCACCAACTTTCCCATAACGGTCTTCTTCTTCCACTCTTGAAGGAGAAGCGGTAAAATTAGGTCCACGCAACAACTCTCTTTCTCCGTATTGCTCCCGATTTAGATATGGTAATAACCTCATCGCATCATCAGGTGCATTCATATTAATAGGTGTGTTAGCGTCAGCTCGGATAACAATTACCCCAAAAATGGAAAAGCCTATCACTACTAGACTCATTGCCACAATTAGTTTTTGCGCCAATCCATTTTGGTTCTTATGTGCATATCTTAAACCCGCGTATATCAAACCGCCAAGAATCAACAGTACAAATAACAACCCACTATGGAAAGGTAAGCCTAAACTGTTCACCGCAAATCTTTCCATCAATGCCCAAAGCTTTGGAATACCAGAAATAATAAAAGATTGGATAAAAACAATAAAGACAAGTCCTACTATCGAAGCAATTACCATCCCTAAAAAATTAGGGTTCTTATATTTTTTGAAATAGTAGAATAAAGCCAAGGCTGGGAAAGTCAACAAACTCAATAAGTGAACACCTGCGGACAAACCTGCTGAAAAAACAGCAAAGACCAACCATCGGTCAGAATCTGGTTCGTCTGGCAATCCATACCATTTCACCACTGCCCAAAGGGTCATCGCAGTAAACATCGTAGACATGGCGTATACCTCACCCTCCACTGCGGAGAACCAAATAGAAATACAAAAGGCAGAAGCTAAACCTGCTACTAGACCTGCGCCAGCTAAAGCATAAGAATCAGCCGCATTTGGCTGTTCGTCTCTTCCTAATAATGCCAACTTTCCTAAAGTGATGGTAGACCAACAGACAAACATCGCTGCAAATGCCGATACCATACCAGACATTAAGTTGACAGAAAAAGCAATATCGGCAGGGTCACTAGAAAATATTTCCGCTATAAACGTAAACATCCTTCCAACAATCATAAATAAAGGCGCACCTGGAGGGTGAACCACTTCTAATTTATAAGCGCCTGTGATAAATTCTCCACAATCCCAAAGACTACCTGTTCTTTCGACGGTCATTGCATACACAACAAACGAGATTAAAAAAACAAGCCATCCTGCCAGCGTTTCGGGTTTTTTAAGTGATTTCATTATATATAGTCATTAGTTATTGGTCATTAGTCATTTGTAGTTAACCAGCGGACCTTTCGTAAAATATTATTTTTAGAATTGAGAATATAGACTCACGATACATCTTACATTTATATAGTCTCTGTTCTCTACTCTCTCAGTAAAACGGTCTCTACTCTAAAAAATAAAAGTTCAGCCCTTACATTTATTATTAGTTTTACCTTTCTTTGCAAGACCAAATCTATACCTGCCCTATCAAATTCTCCACAAATGTAAGAAAAGATAAACATCTTGTAAATGAGGAAGTTAGTGCTTAACCTCTCATTAACGGGTTGTTAGCCTTTTGAATCCTCATTATCGGTGAACCAAAATTACAGATATTAATAAATACTGTCATAGATTGCGCAAAAAAACGATTTTTGTTGCAGTATTCTATACTTATTTCCCGTTAAAATTGATATTATTAAAAGTTAAGCGATTTGTTTTGCACAAATCATTAATAACTACTTACGAAAAAACAACATGTTAAAAAGAATCAATCCAACCGAAACAGCAGCGTGGAAAGCCTTAACGGCTCATTTTCAGGGAATGGAAAATGTACAAATGAAAGATTTGTTTGCACAAGACAAAGACCGATTTGCACAGTTTTCTACAACTTTTGAGGATATTTTATTGGATTATTCCAAAAATAGAATGACCAAAGAAACGCTTGATTTATTATTAAAACTAGCAGAAGAGGTAGATTTAGCAGATGCTATCGAGCAAATGTACAGTGGTCAAATTATCAACGAAACGGAGAATCGAGCAGTATTGCATGTAGCTTTGCGGAATCAATCGGAGGAAGCCATCGAAGTGGATGGAGAAAACGTAATGCCGCAAGTAAAAGGTGTTTTAAACCAAATCAAAAGTTTCACTGCCGAATTATTATCGGGTAGAATGCGAGGTTATACGGGAAATAGAATTACCGATGTGGTAAATATTGGAATTGGCGGGTCAGATTTAGGCTTGGTCATGACGACTGAAGCATTAAAACCCTATTGGCATCCAGAAATCAAAGTACATTATGTGTCCAATGTTGATGGTACGCACATTTCAGAAACGCTAAAAGATCTATCTCAAGAAAACACCTTATTTATCATTGCTTCTAAGTCTTTTACGACCCAAGAAACCATGACCAACGCCAAGTCGGCTAGAGATTGGTTTTTAGAATATGCGATGAATGAAGGTGCAATTGCAGAGCATTTTGTCGCTGTCTCCACCAATATCGAAGCTGTTACCAAATTTGGAATTGCTGAAGAAAATATATTTGCTTTCTGGGATTGGGTTGGTGGCCGTTATTCTTTGTCATCGGCTATTGGCTTGTCCATTGCCTGTACAATTGGCTATAAAAACTTTGAAGGATTATTGGAGGGTTTACACTCAATGGACAATCATTTTAAAACCGCTCCTTTCGAAGAAAATATTCCCGTTTTATTAGCTTTAATAGGTATTTGGTACAACAATTTCTTTGAAGCAGAGACAGAAGCGATTTTACCTTATGACCAATATTTACACCGATTTGCCGCCCATTTCCAGCAAGTGAATATGGAAAGTAATGGAAAATACTTAGATAGAAATGGAGAAAAAGTGACGTATCAAACAGGGCCAATTCTTTGGGGCGAACCGGGCACAAATGGTCAACATGCCTTTTATCAACTGATTCATCAAGGGACTAAATTGATACCATGTGATTTTATAGCACCTGTGGTCAGTCAAAATCCAATTGGGGAACACCACAATATACTCTTATCCAATTTCTTTGCGCAAACGGAAGCATTGATGATGGGAATGGATATGCAAACGGTCGTGGAAGATTTAGAAAAATCAGGTAAATCAGCAGAAGAAATTTTAGCATTAGCCCCTTTCAAAGTATTTGAAGGTAATCGGCCGACCAATTCTATTTTAATCAAAAAAATTACTCCACAAAGTTTAGGTCGTTTGATAGCGATGTATGAACATAAGATTTTTGTGCAAGGTGTGATTTGGAATGTGTTCAGTTTTGACCAATGGGGCGTGCAATTAGGAAAATTATTGGCAAAGCAGATTTTGCCTAAATTGGCAGATAACACACCAATTAATGGGCATGATGGAAGTACCAATGGCTTGATTAATCAGTTTAAGGAATGGCGGGAAGAGGCGGCTAGTACGAAAAAGGGGGTTGGTGTTCTTTCTTAAAAAAGTTATATTTGTTAGAAAATAAATTTACATTCTGTCTCGCTGCCTGCGGCAGCTCGACAGGGGATATTAGGGGAGAGAAATTTTGATTTTCCGCTGGAAAATCAAAATTTCTCTCCCCTAATATTGTTGAGTTTGCCATTTCAGCATCATGACTACTACCCCACAAACTTATACCCTACCCCACGAATAGATAAAAACCGAGTTGGCTTCTTAGGATTATCTTCAAAATATTTTCTAAAAGAAAGGATGAAGTTATCGATGGTACGAGTGGAAGGGTAAACATCATATCCCCAAACAGATTGTAAAATTTGTTGTCTGGAGACCACTTCGTTTTTTCTATCGACCAATAATTTAAGCAACATCGCTTCCTTTTTGGTCAACATGAACGTACCATTATTGCCTTCTGCTTCAAAAGTCGCAAAGTTAACGGTATGCCCACCAAATTCATATACTTCAGGAGAACTCTTAGGAGATTTGCTACTTCTTTTGAGTAAGTTATTGACACGCAGTAATAACTCTTCCAAATTGAAGGGTTTCGTCAAATAATCATCTGCACCTTTTTTTAAGCCCGTCACCCTATCACCAACAGCGTCCTTCGCAGTCAGCATCATCACAGGCGTCTTCATATCCGTCAATCGAATTTGTTCACAAACTTGGAAGCCGTCAATTTCTGGCAACATGACATCCAAGAGAACCACATCAAAGTGTTGTTCTTTAAAATGCTTTAATGCCATTTTACCATCATTTGCAGTAACTACCTCGTAATCTTCTAGTTCCAAGTTCAACTTGACAACCTCTCGAATATTTTCTTCATCTTCTACTAATAAAACTCGCATAAGTCAGTTTTTTTAATTGGCACCTGATATTGGCATTGCAATGTAGGTACACAGTTTAGGGCAAAATCGAATTCCTATCAGATGTAAAACAACAAATTGTCGAAAGTGTTGTGATTAACCATTATTTACAGGTAAAGAAATCGTAAAAATTGTTCCCTGAGGGCGATTATCAGAGACAGTAACCATGCCATTATGCGCTAAAATTATTTGTCGGACGATATACAATCCCAATCCAGTCCCTTTAGTTTTTCGAGTATCTTCATTGCCAACTCTATAAAATCGTTCAAAAATTTTATCTTTCTCTTTATTAGGAATACCAATACCATTGTCTGCAATTTCAATAAAAATCTGTTCTTGTCCATTTTGTCTCAAGACAGTAGAAATTTTAGTTTTCTCGACGCCATATTTTACTGCATTTTCTAACAAATTGACCGCCACTGAAGTTAGTCCAGTTTTATCAGCATAAATATCAACAGTATCAGAGGGCTTACGAAAATCAAAAACTACATGAGGATATTTATTTCGTAATCGTTCAATAATATCTGTTAAAAATTGAGTGACATTAATTTTTTCTAAATTAGGAGTGTAGGAGGTTTCTACTTTTGCGGCAAGCAATAAATCATTGACCAATTCATTCAGTCTATCCGTTTCTTTGAGCGCATTATTAGAAAATTGATTGATGTGTTTAGGGGATAATTCTCTTTTGATAAAAGTTTCTAAAACCAATTTTATAGAAGCTATTGGAGACTTTAATTCATGCGTGATAGATAACAAAAAATTTCGACGCTGTTGAGCTGCGTCAATTTCTTTATTATAGCCTCGATTTATCAAATAAACACCAATAATAATACTTAGGATAAAAACAAGCGACTCTCCCAGAATCATCCATTCTTGTCTTTTGTATTCAGCCTGTAAGTCTTTATAATATTGAGTACTTAGATATTCTGCATCATTTGAAATCGTGCCCTCTGCAATCATTAGCATCTTACTCTCCCCTGCTTTACCTTGAAAAGCATCCCTATTCAAAGTAAATAACAAAACCGACCACCACGCTATCGCAGTAAGACTAAAAAAAATGACAAAATTAGAAAGAAGTCTTAATCGAATATTTCTTTGCATAGGAAATAAGCTAATGATACTCTACCTTACTAAAATTAATGTGCAGTTTTCGCCGCTGCGCGGCGAAAACTGAGGGAGTTTTGAGGGTGAACCGATTTTTTTCGAGCTTTAGGCTCGAAAAAAATCGGTTCACCCTCAAGCTCCCTCCCCCGCCCGAGCTGCGAAGCAGCGAAGGGCGGTGATTACAATTTTTAATAAGGGTAGAGTATTTTTAAACCCTACCTTTTA
>CALLVC010000329.1 GCA_938010785.1 uncultured Saprospiraceae bacterium | reverse complement strand
TGCAGATGGATTTGCAGAGCCACTATTTAATGTAAAAACAGATATTTTAGGCGTAGAGCGGGATGCAAGTGCGCCAGATGCGGGATGTTTTGAACGAATAGAATAAAGGATGAATGAGCGACCCCGCAGGGTGAAAGTCCTTAGGACTTTCAAGCGAGAGAACCATGAAGTGGGTGGGATGGCAAACGATGAATGATGAACGATGAATGATGAATGATGAACGATGAATGATGAACGATGAACGATGAACGATGAATGATGAACGATGAATGATGAACGATGAACGATGAATTCGTTTTTTCTGTAAATAACTGAACTACTGCCACTGCCTACTGCAAATTGCCTACCGCTACTGCACTTCCAAAGCACCATCAACTACCGCAATTTTTCCCGTTACCGTTCCACACTTCATCATTTTGTCTCCAAAATACGGGTTTCTAATTTGCTCTTCCTTGCTAAGCCAATCTGCTCCACGATTATTGAACGCCATTGGACAGTGTTGGATGTAAATAGTTGTTCCTTCTACGCCAAAAGCTTGTAGAGATGGAATCAATAATTTAGTAACGCCTTGGAATTGTTTGCGCTGTTTTTCGACATCTCCTATTTTTGCAATTTTCTCACTATGCTTTTGTAAATTATTCCATTTTTTTAGCCAATACTCTTTTGATTCTCCAATTAGTAGAGATTCATCAACTTGGTCTAAAGCGGAATTAAAACCAAGTGCGGCAGCCACAGCGGAAGCAGGGTCTGTTTGCACAAAAGCATCTTTCAATATAATATATGCTTCTGTTAATTCGCCCAATTGTGTTTTAAAAGCAACTGGTGTTTCTGCTTGATAATCTGGTATGCCAATCATTGCATCCTTTTTAATCGTTACCTCTTTGTTCATCATGCTTCTTTGGTTGTTTAATTGGGCAGCAGCATCTATGGTAAATGCACCATTCGTCACCACAGCCTCTCCATCTTCCAATCCACTGATAACCAAATAATTACTGCCTAACACTTCTCCTAACTCCACTTCTCTAAATTGATAGGATGGGATTTCAGCATCTACCATTTTAACATAAACCACCGAACGTTTTCCTGTCCACATGACCGCAGTTTTAGGCACAGTCAGCTTTGTTTTTACGCCTTTTTTTGGGGTCGTTTTTAGGGTTCCTTTCACAAACATTTCTGGTTTCAATGCCCCTCCTGTATTATTTAATTCCGTTCTGACATCGGCTGTTCTGGTGGATGGATTTATCAATGGGTCGATGTAAGTAATGTTACTTGTGAACGTTTTATTTGGAATAGCAGGGGTGGTAAATTCAACTTTATTGCCCACTCGAATATGTGCCAAATCTTCTTCATAAGCGTCAAAAACGACCCATAATCTACTTAAATTCATCACCTCAAAAAGGATTTGTCCTTGCATCAAATGGTCTCCAACGGATACTTTTTTATTAGCCACTACTCCTGTTGCTTCTGCAAATAAGGGAAACGTTTCTTGGATTTGTCCATTGTCTATGATGCCTTGAATGGTCGCATCTGATATTTTCCAAAAACGCAGTTTATTCTTAGCAGCGTCCACCAATCCGGGGGATATATCCCTAAATTTTATTGCTTCCAATAACTCTCGTTGGGCCGTTATTAATTCGGCAGAATATATCGTTGCTATTTTTTGCCCTTTTCGAACCGGTTCTCCCGTGGAGGCGACAAATAATTGTTCTATTCGCCCTGGGAATTGAGAGACCAAACTAGCTGACCGACGTTCATCCATTTGGATTTTTCCATTGAGCGCTAAGGTCTTTGCGGTTGCTTTTCCTTTCTGCCCAATCACTGTGGTTTGTATATTTGCCAACTTAACTGCTTCTTTGGTCATTTCTAAAATAGCAGGATCGTTGTTCTGAGACTGCTTGTCGCCAACGGGTGTTAAATCCATCTCGCAAATTGGACAAATGCCCATTTCGTTTTGCCGAATTTGTGGATGCATAGAGCAAGTGTATTCGGTGCTTGCTGGTGCAGAATCCGATGTTGAAGGTGTGCTAGTATGCTGATGACTAGTGTCTACTCCCTCTTTGTGGAAAAGGGCGTATCCTGCGCCTAAACCAATTGCGGCGGCTATTAACGCAATGAGGATGATTTTTATATTTTTCATATCTATATTTTGTCTATTTTTTTTGTTTTTAGTCAAAGCCTGAAGGCTTTTGAAATGGACAGAATAAATTCTGTACTACCGGTTAATCTACTAAATAACGTTCTATCTCCGCTTTGGCTATGTGACTTTTTACTATTGCTGCTAATATTTGTAAATCGTAATTCACTAAGCTAAGTTGCATTTGTAATAGCTCGTCAAATCCTTTGCCTTCGGCACTGTATTGGGTTTCTAAAACATTGATGATGCCCTTTGTTGTTCGAATTTGTGTTTGGTATAATTCTAAGTTTAGTTTAATGGATTCAAAATCAATAAGTACTTGATTAATTGCTCCTAAAAATTGACTCTTCGCACTCGCTTGCTTCGTCGTTAGGGCTTTTATCTTCAGTTCTTCCTCTAATTCTTTAGCGCCATATTTGTCCTTATATATTGGAATACTTACGGCTGCCTTCAACATAATTGCATCTCGACCATTTCTTGCAAAATCAAAATTATCAATCTTATCCAACACGATATAATCTATTCCAGCACTAATAACAGGTCTTTTATCCAATTGATTGGCTTGTAAATTTTGATTAGATACTTCTTTTTGAAAACTATACATTTTCATCAAAGGATGGGTGTATTCTATTTCGTTGGCTAATGTATCTATATTATAATTGAGTACGGCTAATTCTAAGGTATCGGACACAACGATTGGTGTTGCAAAATCTCTCTCCAATAATTGATTGATAATCGTTGTTGGTTCTTTTTTTTGATGTTCAAGTATTTCTATTTGCTTTTCTAACTCTTGTAATTTCAAACTCACTTTTAATACATCCGCAGCGCTTCCTTTTCCACTTTCTACTTTACTCAAGGTCAATTGATTCATGGCCTCCATAATTCGAATATTTCTTTCGACAATGCGTTTGCTCTGTTCTAATTTGTATAGTTGATAATAGGCTTTTTTTATTTGAAAATTGAGGTTTAATTGTTCGATGGCTCGTCTTTGACCCTTTGCATTTGCTTGGTAATTGAGGGCAGATTCTTTGGCTATTCGTTGTTCTCTATTTGGAAAAGTTTGCATCGCTCCAAATCTTACCCTTTGGACTCCTAATCTGGTTTCGATAGGTAAGGCAAATACGCCTACATTTACTACTGGGTCTGGCAATTGGCTGACTTGTGCCCCTTTTTCTCTGGCTGCATAGTATTCTTGGTCTAGGGCTTTTAGGGCTAGGTTGTTTTGTTCGGCTAGCTGTAATAGTTCTGCTATTGATTGTGCTTTTAACTGACTGATTGTCAGAAGGATTATTGCTGTGATTATTGTTTTTTTCATTTATTTGCTTGCTAGATAGGATTGAATCACA
>CALLVC010000328.1 GCA_938010785.1 uncultured Saprospiraceae bacterium | reverse complement strand
ACGCCAGAGTAAGGAAACGAATTTATGATTTAATAATAAACCGTCCCATAGAGACGCAACATAGGTAGACATGAAGAAAAAGGTGACCATTGATATAATTTCGGATATAATTTGTCCTTGGTGTTATATTGGTAAAAGTCGATTGGCACGTGCTATTGAGCAAGTCAGTAATGATTTCGACGTGGAGACAAGATTACGTCCGTTTCAATTATACCCAAGAGTTCCAAAAGGTGGATTGGCAAAAGAGGAATTTCCAGCCACCAAAAGAAAAGGATTAGGACAGGCCTTAAAAGAAGCAGCGGCAGAAGAAAATATCACTTTCAATTATAAAAATATAAAGGTCATTCCAAACACATTAGAAGCCCACCGGATAATGAGTTTGTGTGAAGACAATGATTTAAAGAACAGAATGGGTATGGCGCTCTTCGAAAGTTATTTTGAAAAGACAGAAGATGTAGAAGACCCTTTAGTGCTAGCTAGAGTCGCAAGAGATGCAGGATTAGAAAAGACTAAAATCGACCAATTTTTAAATTCCAATATTGGAGAGGCGGAAGTTTCAGAAGAAATTAAGAAATTAAAAGCTGATGGCGTTACGGCTGTACCAAGTTTTATATTAAATGGGGATTTATTGGTAATGGGCGTTCAACCAGTAAGTAAATGGCTGCGATTTTTTCAGCGAATAAAGTAAAGAAGATTATAAATCCTGTAAAATTTAAAGAATGCTAAAGAATGCTACTATAAATTACTATCCTAAACCAAAATTTCTTAAATTTATCATTAGAAAAAACTACACCTAATTTTTACTAACATACTATTGAGTGAAACTGACTAAAGAATGGCTTAAAGAGGCTGCTACCATTTCCAGTCTGTACAAGGGAGATGACTTATACGAGGAGGTAGCAGAACTAACAAAAGAACAAAATAAATATACCGCTATTGTCTTCGGTGAACTGTTTTATGATGTACAAATTGAAGAAAATGATTTGGATATTGACTGTTTTTGCACCTGTGACTATGATGCAGGTGGGCTTTGCCAACATGCAGTGGCAGTCTGCCTCAACATCTTAGATGGACAGTTTGAAGAAAGTGAATTAGAGGCCAAAGTAGATTTAGAAGAAACAGTTGAGATTATCGATTATCGACTAAAAGATGGCAAAAATTTTTACGCCAATGTATTTCAAATAGCGGCAGACGAGACTAAAAACAATTTCCTACAACAACTCTTCGAAAATAACGAATTCCTTCGAAAAAATTTCTTAGAACTTCAACGAAACAACGAAAAGTATAATATCTCAATTGATATCAATAGTCTTCGCAAAAACATATTTGACCAACTCTTGTCAGTAGATTTTTCAAAAAATAATGAGACTATTGCTTTCCATTTAAATGCCGCCGCCGAGAAAAAAATAAAACCACTTTTATTAGAAGAAAAAGCTATTGAGCAAATAGAGCAAGTACTGAATCCATATGGAGAAAAAGCCTTAGAGTTTTTGGCGCATGGCCAGTTGACTAATGCCCTAACCGTTTATTTAGGTATGTTCGAAGCCAGTTTCGGATTACCAGAACCCGAATGGGAAGATGCTCCCTTAATTGATGATTTTGAAGCAGAAACCATCACTATCTGTCAAAATTGGCAAACAACTATTATTGAAGCATTATCAGATACTGCCTTAGAAGAAGAGCAAATCAGACGCTGCATTGATTTAATTTTTGATAGGTGGCAATTGCATCATACCGAACAATCTGTTTCTGACATTTATTATGACATAAAATTTTTCGAGCCATTTTTATTAGCCATATTGACCCCACATACTGCACAATATTTAAAGGATTTATTAACTAAAAATCAACTGGTTAACTATCAAACTGCTAATATTGGATTACATTGCGCAAAACTTTTGAAGCAAGAGGATTGGTGGCTAGAAATTGGGGAGAATTTTGCAGGAAATGACCCTAAGATTGCGGAAAAGTTAATGCAAAAATATCATCAGCTAAATCAGCCAGAGAATTTTTATAGAATTGCCCGATATACTTTTGACTTATTTCCAGATAAATTAGCAGGTTTTTTATTAAAACATATTCATCCAAAAGTCGACCGTAATTTTTATATAGAATTGTTGAGATTTTATACGAATAAAAAACAAGATGTAGATGGGTTCAAAGAACTTCGGGAATTTATAACAGCCGAAGAAAAAGAAGTGTTTATTGAGTCCAATTATACTACGCCTGCCTTTTATGCTAAATTATTAGCAGCCGAATTACGGTTCACTGAGATTTTGGATTTAGCCAAAAATCAACAAAATGCTTGGGATTTTAGTGACTTGGTTAAACCTATTTTAAATATTTATCCAAGGGATATATTCGATATGCAAACTAAGCGGACAATAGAAAATTTAACCCTCAATGCATCCACTCGTTCAGACTACAAAAGGATATGTAAGAATTTACAAACCATTAAGGAAATTAAGGGATTAGAAGAGCCTCGAGCAGAATTTATCAAACGCTTGAAAAAACAGTTTAAAAATCGACCTGAATTTATTGAAGAACTAACAGAAGCAGGGTTTTAATGCTTAGGAAATTGTATCTTCGCAGCCTTCAAAAATAATAAAAGTTATTGAAGGTTACCTGCCTGCCGGCATAGGCAGGTTTGAAGGTTATTAGGTTATTTTGGGTATTCCGAAATGAAGTACCATTAAAGTAAATTTTGCGATTTAAAACGAGAGTCTTCAAAAAAGTGTGTATAAATCAAAAATTCATTTTCAAAGTAACTGATTATCAATGCTTTAATTTGAACTTGAGTAAGTTCTCAAAACGCTAAAAAGGACACAGAGCACACAAAGGAGACACAGAGGACACAAAGTTCATATTAAGCAATTCTCTGTGAATCTCTGTGTCTTCTCCGAGTTCTCCGTGTCCAAAATTTAAGTATATTGAGAACTTACGAACTTGACACTTGAACCCGCCTGCCTAAAGGAACGAGCGGGCAGGTTTGAACTTTCTCAAGGTTTCAAATAGCCATATTTTAGGCTTAAACAATATATTTTCTGGATAAAGCACTTCATTTCCTGTTTACCGAAAATAACTTTAAATAACTTTAAACCTGCCTATGCCGGCAGGCCAGGTAACCTCCAATAACTATTACATAATAAGAGTCAACATAATATGATTAACTACGACGACGCATACATCAACAAAATTATTGTTCACCGAGTGGGCAACAAATCGAACGAAGAAGGAATTACGGTTTCCGATGAATTAGTTTTCCCTAATGAGGCCTTGCGAAACGTTCTAATGGATTATTTTTTAAAGCCTTTCACAAAAGTAACAGAGACTTATCACTTTGTACATAATGTGGATATTGGATATAATGTGGTCAATGATTTAGCAAAATTTGTGTTTACAGACCAAAATGATTTTAAATCAAAGTCGGTAGATATTTTGCGTCATTTATACGACCAATCCAATCATCCACACATTAAGACGGGGGATTTATTTATTGTACTTTTTGGAGACGTACTGTTAAGAGATGAGTTAGTGGATGTCATAGGTATTTTTAAATCAGAAGACAGACTACCATTTTTAGATGTCGTTCATCAGGAAGAGAACTTAGAAATTGTCAAACAATTAGGGATTAGTATCAAAAAATTAGATAAAGGTTGTCTTATTTTTAATACGGATTTAGATAATGGAGCAAGAGTTTTAAGTGTCGATACTAATAGTTACGATACGGAATATTGGTTAACCTATTTTCTGAATGTAGATTATATAAGAGATAGTAATTTTGAAACTCGGTCTTATATAGAAATGTGTCGGTCTTTCTCGGAAGAAGTCATAAAAGAAAAGGAAAGCAAAAAAGAGCAAATTGATTTTTTAAACCAATCGGTGGCCTATTTTGATGAAAATGATATGTTATTACAGCATGATTTCCAACAAACGGTGTTTGAAGACGAAGTACTAAAAGAAGAATTTGCCAATTTCAAAACAGAATATGAAAATGATAATGGGCTAGTTTTTTCAGAAACATTCGATATTTCTCCTGTTGTTTTAAAAAAACAGAAGCAAGCCATTAAAAATTTCATTAAATTAGATACCAATATTCAAATAAAATTAGATTTTAGAAATCCTGAATCTAGTAAAGAATTTTTGGAGAAAGGCTTCGATGAAGAAAAAGAGATGTATTATTATAAAGTGTATTTTAATGAAGAAATAAACTAATTTATAGATTTAATCTTCGATTTTTAGGAACAAAGTTAATAGAATATCCAAAGCATAACATAATAAGTATTATTGAAATATTATTTCCGTTCGTCGATTTTTTCCAAACATTTAATCCAATTTACTTAGAAATACAAAATATAATAAGTAAATTAGCGTTTTAGAAAAAACTCACGAAATTATTAGTATGAGAAATGTAACCAAAAGACTTTTTCTTTTTGGGGTGATGACCATAGGTCTTTGCAACATCTTCCCATGCTTAGCACAATCAGCCTTACTTTCTGTTTCTTCCTATACGCCTTCCATTAATGATTCGCTCAATAATATCTCGCTACTTAGTGTTGATGGACCTTATCTTTTTAGAAATAAGAAGGAAGGAAAAGTATTGAGTGTCGTCCAAGGTGGAGAAACCTTCCAATTAAACGAAGAAGTTATTGATTTAGACCAACCAACACAATTAAAATGTGTGGTCGACAATAAGGATAGAGATGCCTTTTTTATTCCAATAATGGACCAAATAAAATCTCCCAAATCAACTTATAAGCAGCCCGAAAAATTATTAGCAATTTCTGATATCGAAGGTAATTTTAATGCTTTTTATGGCTTATTAGTATCTAATGGCGTGATGGACAAGGCGTATAATTGGACTTATGGTGAAGGTCACTTAGTGCTTATTGGAGACTTTATGGATAGAGGCGACAATGTCACTCAGGTTTTATGGTTAATTTATAAACTTGAACAGGCCGCAAAAGAAAAGGGCGGTATGGTTCATTTTATCTTGGGTAATCATGAAATTTTGAACTTACAAGGACAAACAAATTATGTAGATAAAAAGTATACCAAATTAGCAAAAAGATATGTGGGAAAGTTGGATAATAATGAAGCCTATTTAGATTTCATGTCCGATAATCGAGAATTGGTCAAATGGTTAAAATCGAAAAACGCCGTCGAGAAAATAGGAAATACGCTTTTTGTTCACGGAGGAATAAGTCAGGAATTAGTCTCTGCAAGATTTGGAGTAAATCATATTAATAATATAATTAGAAGTAGGCTTAAAAATGGTCCATCAAGAAATGAAATGGACAAGATGGATGAAGATTTTATGTTTGCCAGTCATGGGCCTTTATGGTACAGAGGGCTAGCAACACCATATCGAAGGATGTATAAGAAAGCTACTCCAGGCGAAGTAAAACGAGCACTAAGACACTTTCATGTAGACCATATTGCCATTGGACACACCATTGCACAAGAAATATCCTTAGATTATAATGGTGGTGTCATCAGAACTGATGTAAAACATGGCATTAAAAAATACAGCGAACATTCTCAAGGATTATTAATTGAAAACAACCAGTTATACAGAGTGAACGCTAAGGGTGAAAAGACAAAATTAGGAACATAATAAAGTAAATATAAGCTTATCAATTACTCAATTATTGAAATATAAGCTTTGTGTACCCACTCTCCTTCACCAATTCTTAGCCAATTTCCTTCTGTTTCCCATATTTTCACCAAAGCACCATCTTGTAATTTTTTCACAATTGAATGATTGGTACCGGGACCTTTTCGGACATTCAAAAATCCAGCATCTACTACCCTACCATTTTTTACTTCTATCAGTTTTATTAAACTATGGTAAGCCCATTTATTATCATCTAGTTTGTACCAATTTCCTTTTTTATCCTCAATTACAACATCTGTACCATCAGGGATAACCTCTACAACAGGATGCTGCATACCAGGACCTGAACGCACATTCAATCCAGTGGGGTCTTCTACGGTTCCTTGTTTTTGCGTAAAAGTAATTTCAACATAATGTTTATGTACCCAATTATTATCTTCAATTCTAAGCCAATTGCCTACTTGTTCGTATATTTCTACAAGGTCGTCTTGGTTCAAAACCTTAATAATAGAATATTGGATACCTGGCCCTTTTCGAACATTTAAATCATTAGTATTAATCCTTCCTTGTTTAACTGGATGTTCTATCTGGAAATCTAAGCCAGCATTGACAGCTCTTTTAAAAGCTTGCCAATCTTTTTCATCAATCATCATCCGTGGACACAGCTTGCCTGTGATGTCATAATGACGATATAGTTCGTTAATCGTAAAATGGTACTTATTTAATAGATATTGCGCCAATTCTATGGAGTGTTGATAGGTTTTCTCCCAATCGCCATCTACATTCACACACATTTCGAATCCAATGGTAAAAAAGTTTGGTGTTAACCTACCTTCTAAAATCTCTTTCCCAATAGGTTTATAAGATTTTGCACCTACATGGTATCCAACTTCGCTATCAGGTAAACATTGAATAATAGAATGGTCATCGACGATATAATGAGCGGATGCTTTTCTTGGAGTCGTGTTAAAATAATTTCGATTAGCACTGGCATTAGCGCCCCACCCAGGATTAGCAGTCCAGTGAGCAATAATCCCTTTTAATTTTCTGATAGAATAAAATTGTCTATTTCTTAGTGCAGGCCGATTATGGTTGGTTAAATATACTTGTTTAATTGGTAACATTTAATTGGAGTTTTCTCTGTGTTTTCTCAATATTCGTCAAATTTAGAATTTTAATAGGAAAGATGTGAATTTTTTTCTAATTGGATTTCATTTCGTTAAAATTTAACTGGAATTAAACATTAGAAACATTGAAAAATACATGGATAGCATAACAGAGTCAATCAACAAAACATAGATTTACTTAACTTTGCGGCATGAGAATAGATATTGTATCCGTACAACCTGATTTATTAAAGAGTCCATTGGAACATTCCATTATGAAACGGGCACAGGATAGAGGTTTGTTAGAAGTTGTTATTCATGATTTAAAGAATTTTGGACTAGGCAAAAATAGGCAAGTAGATGATTACCAATATGGTGGTGGCGCAGGCATGGTGATGATGTGTGAGCCAATAGCGACTTGTTTTGACCAATTAATGGCAGAACGAGCTTATGATGAAATTATTTATCTAACGCCAGATGGAACTCGTTTAAACCAATCTACTTCTAATAGATTATCTCTTTATACAAATCTTCTTTTGCTCTGTGGGCATTATAAAGGCGTGGATGAACGGATTCGACAAAATTATATCACAATGGATATTTCCATTGGTGATTTTGTGTTATCTGGTGGAGAATTACCCGCTGCGGTACTGGTAGATTCTATAGGAAGATTAATTCCTGGCGTATTAAATGATGAGACTTCTGCCCTATTTGATTCCTTTCAAGATGATTTGTTGGCACCACCTGTTTATACTCGACCTGCGGAGTTCAGAGGACATAAAGTGCCTGAAGTATTATTGAGTGGTCATGCTAAAAAAATTGACGATTGGCGAGAGGATCAATCTTTTAAGAGAACGAAAGAGCGACGACCAGATTTGTTGGGGGAGTAATTCTGGTAGCACAGAACCCGCCTGACTGCGCAGCGGGCAGGTTTATTCTGTCCTGTCGAAGGACTTTAGTCCAAGCCATACAATTATGGTATGGACAGACCTTACCCAATAATCTGACTCATCTATTTAAATTTGACCAAACAAAAAGTATTGAATAATGAAAATATATCATAATCCGAGATGTAGTAAAAGTCGGCAAACATTGGCTTTAATCAAAGAAAATGGGGTTGAACCAAATGTTGTGCTTTATTTAGATACGCCTCCTACAAAAACGGAGTTAAAGAGTATTATTAAGCAATTAAACATCAAACCTTCTCAATTATTAAGAAAGGGGGAAAAAATTTATAAAGAGCAATTTAAAGGGAAAACAATAGCGGAAACAGAATGGGTAGATATTATGATAGAGTATCCCAAGTTAATTGAACGACCTATTGTTATCAAAGATGGTAAAGCTGTTTTGGGACGACCACCAGAAAATGTATTGAGTTTGTTGTAGCGGAAGATGAGCTATGACTGTTAGGAAAAAACTAAAGATGTTCTTTTTGACACAGCTTGCTCCGATTTTTTCGGAGGAAGGACACGGTTTGAAGCTATGATTTTTTATGTTTTCTTATTTGTCGTGTACAAAGTCAGGTTATTTTTTGCTAAATCTTTTATAAATACAATTTGAATAAAGTCTATCTAAGCATTGGAGGAAATCTTGGCAATAGAAAAGCTAATTTGGCGAAGGCTGCCTATTTAATTGAACGTAAAATTGGTTCTATATTGGCGATTTCAAGTCTTTATGAAACGAAAGCCTGGGGAGTTGAAAATCAGCCTAATTTTCTAAATCAAGTTTTAATTGTGGAGACTGTTCTTTCTCCTGAAACTACCTTGGAATATGCTTTAACTATAGAAACAAAAATGGGAAGGAAGCGAGAACAAAAATGGTACACTCGCCTTATCGATATTGACTTACTATTTTTTGAAAAACAAATTATTAAATCGGATGATTTAACCCTGCCTCATCCTTATTTGGCAGAGCGAAATTTTGTTTTAGTTCCTTTAGCAGAAATTGCCCCAAACTTTGTCCATCCAATTCTACAAAAATCTATTTCAGAATTACTAAATATTTGCCCTGATACTTTAGCCGTTACCAGAAAGTAACTCATCACGAGAAAGTTCAAGTTCAAGTTCAAGTTCAAATCTACAAAAAATTGATAATCAATTACTTTAAAATGATTTTTTGACACACTCATCACTCATCACTCACTACGCCAAATAAGTCCCATTCTTCTCCAAACGCACCAATTTCTGACGGTACAAACTCCCCAAAGCTTTTTTAAAGGCTTTTTTGCTCATTTCTAATTTTGCCATAATTTCTTCTGGTCTGCTTTTATCCGTCAAAGATATATATCCTTTATTCATCGTCAAATAATCCAGCAGTCGCATTGCACTTGGTTCTATATTGGGCAATCCTTGAGCTTGAAGACTAACCGTTAGTCTATTGTCATCCCTTACTTTTTTGATATAACCTTTTATCTCATCCCCTAAATCTATGTTTTGAAAGATTTCATTTCTAAAAATAAGTCCTCGATGTTTATTATTCACAATCACATTAACCCCCAAGTCTGTCGGTTCTCCAATCAATACATCAACTTGGTCGCCTTCTTTGACGGTCAATTCTTCGTTGCTTAAGTATTTATGTATTTTGGCGGAAGCTACTAACCTATCAGACTCATCATCATTGTATAAATACACGATATAGAAATTTCCAGTTTTCATTTTCAATTTCTGTTCCCTGAAAGGAACAAACAAATCTTTCTCTAAGCCCCAATCTAAAAAGGCTCCAAATTTAGTGACTGCCATTACTTCTAAACAAGCAAATTGATGTAATTCAATTTTTGGCTTTAGGGTTGTCGCAATAATTCGGTCCTCTGAATCGGTATATACAAAAACAGAAATTTCGTCCCCTATTTGAAATCCATTTGGAATATATTTATTGGGCAATAATACCTCATCCCCTGCTTCATCTTCCAGATAAATGCCTTGTACTTGTTGCCGTGCAGCTTTCAAAGTTGTAAAAGTTCCTAATGGAATCATTTTTTATTATTATTTATAAGGGTTTTCTTATAAAAATGCTTAACTGGGCATTCCTAACAAATTTTACCGTATCGAACGGCAAAATTTGTAAAAAGGGGTTTAAAGGGTGAGCTAAAAATAGATTTTCTTTGAAAATCTATTTTTAGCTCACCCTTTTAAAAACCCTTTTTTGATTTGAATAGGCTCGATGCCTATTTAAATCAATATTTACGCTCGAATTCAATTTTTATAAGAAAACCCTTTACTATTTATAGTCTAATTTTTAATATTTCATTTCCTTTAGTTACCCGACCAAATCGTTTATTTCCACTATCCTCCAAATGAATAACATTGGATTGATTTGGAAATAGCTCCATAAAAAAAGGCGCTTCTATTATCACTTTTTGCCAGTTATCGGGACAGTCCATTTCAAATTCTAACTGATAGACGTCCTCTGTTCGTTGACAATTGATTAAGTGGTAAACGATATCTTCTTGATTGATGTTAAATAGGAATTTTTTCTCAAAGTATTCATTAATATACCCTTCATAGTCCGTGCAAAAAGTCTCCTTTTCACTGATTGCTTCATACCCAAATTTATTCCGTAAGGCACTCTTTAGGTCATCTGCAAAAACACGCATATGAATGGTTGCAGTAGGTGCCAGCTTATCATGTGCTACCTTAATCACACTGATATAAATAGCATGGTCTTCTGGTACCTCTTTTGATTGTGTCGATAAAAGGCTTGTCGCCAAAAAACAATAAAACAATAATTTTTTAAAAAACATCTCCCTACTTTTTCTACAAAAGTACGTTTTATTCACGGCATCAGCCCGAATTTTAATAAGACAATCCCTCCGCCTTCATTGCCTTACGGTAATTCATGGCAACAGCATCAAATTTAAGGTGTAATTCTTCCGCAAAATCAAACGGTACTTGTTCTGGTCGTTGCGATTCTACAATGCGTTTATCTTGGTCAAAAATAACTTGTTCAAAATTTTGTAAGACTGTATCAGGTTCATCTTTATCATAGTTTCTACCGATAATACAATAACCCTTACATTTATTTTTGGAAATTGGTTGAGATACAAAAAAGTAAACCATTCCCTTTTCACCGCCCCACCCTAGTCTTAGTACAATGGTATAAGGCAAATGTAAGCGATATACGCTTTTTCTCTCAGGTTTGACCACCTCATCATTGGCAAAAACAGGGAATTCATCTGTATTGGTAGCTTCTGGTCGGACAATAGAGTAATGCAAAACTGCATCTTTTCGCTCCACTTTACACTTAGGTACTTCTGGTCGTTCTGGGTCTCCTAATAGGCCTGGATGCACCCAAGGAAAATGTCCAAAATCAGTAAAATTCTCTACTTGTCTAGACGAATCACTCTTCCAATCAAATGGGCCAGTTTGCACCACTTTCCAATCTGTATCTTCTAATTCAGGAATTTCGGGTAAAGGATAAACAGGCGTTTCTAAAGCTACCCAAATCAATCCAAATTTTTCTACACAATGATAAGTCGGCGTTTTTGCCTTTTCAGGAATAATGGCCTCAGGGGCTTGGGGAATAAACACACAAGCACCTTTTTTATTGTATTCCCAAGCATGATAAGGACAAACCAAACAATCATCTTTTACCCAACCTAAGGACAAAGCCGTTCCTCTATGAATACATAAATCCCTCATGGCATTCGGTTTACCATCAGCACCTCGCCAAATTACCACTGCTTGGTCTAATAGAAAAGTCCCATAAGGTTGCTCTCCTATTTCTTTACTATATCCTACTGGATGCCAACAGGCTTTTAATTTTTGTGGAAATTCCATTTTGTTTACCTTTACTTGACATTTAAGATATTAATCATATTTCTAAAAACCAAAGATATAAATATTAATAACCTATGCGATTTAAATTTAATCTATTATTAAGCTTTTTGGCAATCTTATTTTTCTGGCATTGCAGCAGCAAAAAAAACACGGCAATAACACAATTACAAAATGGGAAGTGGACTCAACTGCAATCGGTTGATGGAAGCCAACCCGTTAAACGCCATGAAGCTGCTTTTGTCAAAGTAGCGGAAAATTTTTACCTAATCGGCGGTAGAAGAATGAATCCTGTAAGCATCTATGATACCAGTGCTAAAACATGGACAAATGGAGCGGTTTCTCCAATAGAATTGCATCATTTTCAACCTATTGTTATAGAAGAAGATATCTACATTTTGGGTGCTTTGACGGGTGGTTACCCAGGCGAAACTCCTGTACCTAATATTTATATTTATCATACCAATACCGACACTTGGACAAAAGGGCCAGCGATTCCCACAGACAGATTACGTGGTGGTGCAGGTGTAGCTTTAAAAGGAGACAAAATTTATTTATCCTGTGGTATAAAAGATGGACATCGTGGAGACCATAAAAAATGGCTAGATGTTTATGATTTGTCTACTCAAAAATGGAGTCAATTACCAGATGCCCCTAGAGAAAGAGACCATTTTCAATCCGTTATCGCTAATAATAAATTGTATAATATAGGTGGTCGAACAACAATAGCAGCCGATAATCCTTTTAAAAATACAATAGGAGAAGTAGATGTTTATGACTTCGCTACTTCTAAATGGAGCACTATCAAAGACCCAATTCCAACGAAAAGGGCAGGTAATTTCACTTTGCTTTTAGGAGAGGAAATTCTTGTTTTTGGTGGAGAATCTTTTACTCAAGAATCCGCCCATGCAGAAGTAGAAGCATTAAATGTCCAGACGCATAAATGGAAAATTCTACCGCCCTTACCACAGGGAAGACATGGAACTGGTGCCGTCATTTTAAACAATAAAATCTATACCGCTTCTGGTTGCGGCAATCGTGGAGGAGAACCAGAATTGGCTGATTTGTGGTCTTTTTCTTTTTAGATTAGCTAATTCTCAACTTTCTTTTACTTTTGCAGTTTGAAACTACATCCAAAATTTGTAGTAATAACAATTACAAATACCTTAAATAAATAAAACCTAAAAATGGCAGAAGATACGGAAGCATTAAAATTAATCGCATTAAACGATAAACACATCGAATTAGGGGCTAAAATGGTACCTTTTGCTGGCTATTCCATGCCTTTACAGTATTCTGTGTTAACAGAAGAACATCGAACTGTCCGCAACAAAGTTGGTATTTTCGATGTCTCTCATATGGGTGAATTTTTTCTAAAAGGGCCTAATGCCTTAGCCTTAATTCAAAAAGTAACGAGCAATGATGCGGCCAAATTGGAAATTGGAGGGGCACAATATTCTTGTTTTCCGAATGACCAAGGAGGCATTGTAGATGACTTATTGGTCTATCGAATGGGAGAAGAAGCTTACATGTTAGTTGTAAATGCGTCTAATATTGAAAAAGATTGGAATTGGGTTTCGCAACACAATGATTTAGGCGTTGAAATGACCAATGAATCGGACGATTATTCCTTATTTGCTGTTCAAGGACCTTTGGCCGTAAAGTCTTTGCAAAAATTAACAGCTATTGATTTAAGTGCTATTAAATATTATCATTTCCAAGTTGGGGAGATGGCTAATATTTCAGATGTCATAATTTCTGCTACAGGGTATACTGGTGCAGGAGGTTTTGAATTGTATGTAAAAAACGAAAACGCAGCAGTGCTATTTGATGCAGTCATCGAAGCGGGAAAAGAAGAAGGTATTTTACCTATTGGTTTAGGAGCTAGAGATACTTTAAGATTAGAAATGGGTTTTGCCCTTTATGGTAATGATATCAACGATACCACCTCTCCGATTGAGGCAGGACTTGGCTGGATAACTAAATTCACAAAAGATTTCATCAATTCTGAAGCTTTAAAAGCACAAAAAGAAACGGGTGTAACAAAAAAATTGGTAGGCTTTGAAGTTTCTGGTAGAGGTATTCCTAGAAAAGACTATATCATTTTAAACACGAATGGCAAGAAAATAGGTGTCGTTACTTCTGGTGGACAATCTCCTTCTTTAGAAAAAGGAATTGGGATGGGATATGTTGCTAAACCTTATCACAAAAAAGGAACGGAAATTTTGATTCAGATTCGTAAGAAACAGATTCCTGCGGTGGTGGTTCGACCGCCTTTTGTGAAGAAATAGGTTTTGG
>CALLVC010000327.1 GCA_938010785.1 uncultured Saprospiraceae bacterium | reverse complement strand
AATGAAATAGTAAACCGTATCGGTTATTGTATCGCAAGGATTCTCCAATAAGTCATCTGGGCTAATAGCGATAGAACAGCCGCTACCCATCGGAATGGTGACTTCATCATTACAGAAGATTGGCGTTTCTTGTACGCTTATGGTCGCAGTAGTAGACTTAACGGTATCCGATTTTAATTTATATTCGACTTTGTATTGTCCAATAGAAAACGGTATATCAAAAGTTTTATCAATCGCCAAGCAAGTATCTTTACAAAGCGCTTCATGTGTATTATAGATACGAACCAATTGACTGTCTTTTAATGCTGTGCATCCCGACACGACGGTCGCAGGACGAATCGTAAATACTTGATACGTTTGCTCACAAGTTAATTGAGCTTGTAAGTTGTTGGCATTCAGTACAATGTCACTTTCTTCACAGGTCGCTGTTGACCGCCAGCCTAAGCCTTTATTATTATCCCCGTTTGTTTTAAACAAGAAGGTTAAACAGCCTGAAGGATTGAGGTCAGGGTCACAATTGGCACTTATCCATCCACCTGTTTGGCTGATGCCTGCGCCACTCCATTTGGCGATTGGTGTTCTCACCGTATCTAGTCCTTCAAATACACAAAGCGTATCTCCTGCGGCTACATCAAATTCACTGAAAGTGACTTTTAATCTTTGCCACTGATTCTGAGGACAGATGGTTTGAGCAGTTCTACAAGCAGCCGTGTCTACATAAAGACTATGTACCGTATGATTGCTAAAAGCGGTGCCTTCACAACTGGTTAAAGTATTTTGAGTGATAGTGGTTTTACTTCTTGTTTGTGTAATTCCTATCGGTGGCGCGTCGGGTGGTGGAATACCATCTGGACCAAATTCCGTTGCCCGACAAGGATAAGCACAAATATTACTAACTGTTAATGTATCATTTCGATTGGCGACGGTTAGCGTATATCCTTGACCCTCTAAGTGTAAACCTCCTAAGTAATAATCACTTATCCCATTTCCTCTTGGCACTTCAATAAAAGGAGTAGAACCTACTTGAATAGGAATCAATGGATATAGGCCTCCACTAGCGTTAGGCACATTGATGCCACCTGCTGGATTTTCATAAAAGCCAGTGACAGAAAGAATCGGCCAAACTTCATTTGACGGGCTGGTCACTTTAATATATTCATAGAACTGCCCATCTCCAGAATTGATGCCAGAAGCATTGTCTAAACAGACACAAGGGTCAACTATAAAGGCTTGGTAATTATCTATTTCTATTTGATAATTGATGGTATCACAGCAATTATTTTCATCACAAACTACGATACAGAAAGAATCTATATCTGATGTAGGGAATGAGCCTACTTCATAAGTTACGCAGCCTGTTGTAGGGTTCACTTGAAAAGTGCCTCCTGCGCCTTGTCCAACACCCGTTGAAGTACCCGCTTTAGTATAGGCACTTATGGAACCTGGTTGCACACATGGATGGTCTAAACATATTTCAACTGGTGTTTCAATGGGTACATTATTTCTAACATATAGGTCTGGAAAATCAACATATAGTGCTACATTAAACGCACAAGTATCTGCATTGCCGTAAGGGTCTTTTGCTATTAATAAAACTTCATTTAAAGAATTAATGCCACTTACAATTGTACCTGGGGCAGGATATTGTTCTACCGTAAAAGTAAATGCCGTCACAAAATTATTAACCTGACAAGTACTCATAACATTGCCCAAAGCCGTATAATCGGGCAGCATAGCTTGACAATTATCGTCAATGACTAGTTTTTGCGTATCAGGACAAGTTATTTTTGGTGGTGTTTTATCTACGTGTGTTAAGACGAAACTACAGGAATTGCTATTTCCATCCCAATCGGTAGCTGTCAACGTAATAGTGGTTGTATTTCCGTGTCCACTTATTAAAGTCCCAGGAACAGGGTCTTGTGTAATCGTAATCTTATTCGTTGCACTACAATTGTCATTTACTATTACTCTTGTATAGTCGGGTAATGGAATCGGACAATCATCATCCACCATTATAATTTGGTCTGCTGGACAAATGATTTCTGGAACAATGGTATCTAAATGGATAACTTCAAAAGTACAGGTGGCTGTATTTCCATTGCCATCATCAACTATAAGCTGTACGGGTTGAGGGATATTTGGAATAGAAATAATTGTACCTGGAATAGGAATTTGAGTTACGGATAATTTTGGCGCACTACTACAATTATCACTAATGATGCCCATGCTGGTATAATCTTCAAGTGCTGATTCGCATCTACCATCTAAGAAAACCGTTTGGGTTGCTGGACAAATGATAACAGGACTTATGGTGTCTTCTAAAACAATATTAAAATCACAGGAATCTAGATTGCCGTGACTATCATCAGCTATGATCGTTACCATGTAAGTCGTATCACTTCCTTGCAGTACTGTTCCTGGTGCAGGTTTTTGGGTAACGGTTACTTCTCCTAAATCTGCACAATTATCTTGATTGATAACATAATTTCTATAATCTGGTACGATTAGTTCACAACTTCCATCTAAGTAAATGAGGGTATCCTCTGGACATTCCACGTAGGGTGGGAAGGTATCCACAAATACTATTGGAAATTGACAACTAGAAAAATTATTGGCTTCGTCCTGCGCATAAATCGTTATGATGCGGACGCCATTATGGTCTTCGATAATTAATTGTCCTGCTTGAATGCTTTGACTAATAACAATGTCAGCATCTGCGGTACAATTATCCGAAGCAATGATTAAGTCTGCATAATTAGGAATTTCAGAAAAACAAGCATCTAAATATAAGGTATCACTGCCAAGACAGGTGACCATTGGCGCAATCGTGTCTATCACACTTACTGTAAAATCACAACTATTTTGATTGCCACTTTGGTCGGTAACGGTAATGGTTACTACTTGCTGACTGCCCAAACCTGATAACATAATTGTTCCTGGACTAGGGGTTTGGGTGACGGTAATGTTCGCTATATCTTCACAATCATTGGTAATAATTGTTTGACTCGTATAATCAGGAATTGTTGCTTGACAATTGACATCTGCTTGAATTTCTTGGTCGCTCGGACAAGATATCATTGGACTCGTTCTATCCACTAACATGACTTTAAAGTCACAAGTCGTACTATTGCCACTTTCATCTATAGCTGTAAGCGTAACATCTTGTATCGTGCCATCTCCTGATAGGGGAATATTTATTGGAGATTGTGTTATGGTAATATTTGCACCTATAGAACAATTGTCAT
>CALLVC010000326.1 GCA_938010785.1 uncultured Saprospiraceae bacterium | reverse complement strand
GTTCGCCCTATTCCGTGTTATTAAATATCCGTGTTACTTTATTCTTAACACGGATATTTAATAACACGGAACTAGATGTTTTAAGCAGCAAAGCGCCTCGATGTTTGAAGATTGCATCTCCAAACCAATATTTTAGCATTTTTAACTTTTATCAGTCGATTTCATATTATAAAAACGACTTTTCGTTCGCCCTAATTTGGCGGTTACTTTTTACCCGTCAAATCACACTTGGTCAACCACTAGCCAAAATAATCTTTTTAAAAAGATTAATAAGGCCTAATTTTTACATCAAAAAAGAATTTCCTCCGTAAGCAAAGAAAGTATAATAAAAGTATAATTAAAATTTTGTTCAATGTACGATTTAAATGCCATTTGTGAAGAAGTAAAAAAAATTGCCGTAGACGCAGGGAATGCGATTATGGAAATTTACCAAAATGAAGAGAGTTTTGGAGTTACGCATAAAAAAGATGATAGTCCGTTAACCATAGCAGATGGAAAAGCCAATCAAATTATCTGTGATAATCTAGCAAAATTAACGCCCAAGATTCCTATCATTTCAGAAGAAAATAAGGAAATTGATTACAGTGAAAGAAAGGATTTTGATTATGCATGGTTAGTAGACCCTTTGGATGGAACGAAGGAGTTTATCAAGCGAAATGGAGATTTCACCGTTAATATAGCATTATTACATTATGGAAAAACCGTAATGGGGGTCGTCTATATTCCAGTAACAGAAGCGATTTATTCTGCGATATACGGTGAAGGTGCTCATGAAACAGTTAATGGAAAAACAACGAAATTAAAAGCCCCAAAATTTGGGATGAAAGATAAAGGAATAGGAGTAGTGTGCTCTCGTTCTCACTTGAATGAAGGAACTGCCAACTTTATAGCTCAGTTAAATGAGCCAGAAAAAGTATCAAGAGGAAGTTCTTTAAAGTTTTTGATTTTAGCAAAAGGAGAAGCACACGTGTATCCAAGATTAGCGCCAACAATGGAATGGGATACAGGTGCAGCACAAATTATTTTGGAAGAAGCTGGAGGAAAAGTTATTAGTGAAGATACGAAGCAACCGCTAGCCTATAATAAGGAAAATTTACTCAATCCGCATTTTATAGCATATGGAAATGTGCAGTAAGTATTGGATACTAGATGCTGGATACTAGATGCTAGTATCCAGCATCTAGTTAAAATTGCAAAGCTGCTGCCTCATCCATATAACGTTGATATTCTATTGGGTAAGGTCGCTCCAATAAATCTCCTTGTTTGGTGTAAGGGTAAAAATCATCAAATCGTTTACTTTCGTGTACACTCACTCTTCGGTACAAGTATCTTCGAGTCACCTCTTCTGGTTTTTCCAATCCTGCTGCGGCTAATAATTCCATAAAACTTTCGATTGTATCTTTATGGTAATTGGCTACTTTTTGTTCCTTATCTGAGACAACCAAGCCTCTAATTAATTCTTTATCTTGAGTAGCTACGCCAGTCGGACAAGAATTCGAGTTACATTCCAACGCTTGGATACAACCAAGTGCTAACATCATTGCCCTTGCACTTGAGCAAATATCTGCGCCTAAAGCCAGCGCTCTCAAAATATCAAATCCTGTCGCAATTTTACCAGAAGCATTTAGTTTAATATGTTGTTTTAAATCAAACCCGACTAAAGTATCATAAACAAAAGCCATCGCACTTCTAAAAGGCATACCAACAGAATCAGAAAATTCTATCGGGGCAGCGCCAGTTCCGCCTTCCCCTCCATCAACAGAAATGAAATCTGGATAGATTTCTGTTTTCAACATTGCTTTACAAATACTAATAAATTCTGCTTTATGACCAATACAGAGCTTAAAACCAACAGGTTTCCCACCAGATAAGTCCCGTAATTGCTGTAGAAATTTTAATAAGCCGACAGGTGTATTAAAGGCTTTATGATAAGGAGGAGAAAGGACTGCCGTATTAGGCTCCACATTTCGAATTTTAGAAATTTCTAGTGTATTTTTTTTAGCTGGTAAAATACCTCCGTGACCAGGTTTTGCTCCCTGAGACAGTTTTAATTCTATCATTTTAATAGAAGGGGATGCTACCGTCTTTTTATATAATTCTGGGTCAAAATTGCCATCTTTTGCTCGGCAACCAAAATAACCTGTTCCGATTTGATAAATTATATCTCCTTCAGGTTTTAAATGATAAGGGCTCACTCCACCTTCCCCCGTATTATGCGCAAAGTCGCCAATTTTAGCCCCGCCATTTAGCGCTAAAACCGCTCGGCTACTCAAGGAACCAAAACTCATAGCAGACACATTCAGCAAACTCGCTTCGTAAGGTTGACTACATTGGTGATTTCCTATTTTTACTTTTGGATTATGAGGTAAATCATGTGCATCTTTAGCAGCTATCGAATGAGACATCCATTCATAGCCTTCTTGATATACATCTTTTTGAGTACCAAAAGGCGTTGTATCTCGTCCATTATTCGCACGAGCATATATAATTTCTCTATCCAATCGATTAAAAGGTCGTCCATCAATATCAGATTCTATAAAATATTGCCGAATCTTAGGACGCATCATTTCCGCTAATTTTCTAAAGCGACCAACGATTGGATAATTTCTTCTAATGGTATCTTTTTTTTGAAAAAAGTCATAGAAACCAAGCACTAAAATTGGTAATAGAATTAGTACCATCCATAAAAGTGGTTGCATCATCCAAGCGCAAAGTCCTAATCCTAATAGAACAACTATTGAAAAAAAGACAAATTCGTTTCTCATAGCCTATCGTTATGTGTTTATAAAAATTCAGTGACAAAGGTTTTTAAAGCTGCTTTGTCTACTTCATGTTTCCCTTCAAAAGTATGCGTTTGACAAGTTAGTTTTTTTTCTTCAATCACATCATAACACCATTTCACTCTTTTTTCGGATAAAAATTGGTCCTGCTTACCGTAGACAAAAAACAATTTTTTATCATCCCAATACCCTTTTTTCTCATGGTAAGGAATATCTTCAGGGATGGAACCTGACCACATTATTAAATTATGAAAATGAGGAAATTCTCTTAATATCCATCGAACTTGAGTTGCACAACCTTGTGAAAAGCCTAATAAATTAACACGAACATCTTCATTGAGTTGAGGAATAAATTCTTGATAAACTTGCTGCATATAATTAGAAAAATCGGCAATTTCATCTAATCGGTCACCTTTTGTCATCCAAGAAGAAACAACTTCTCCTGTGAATCCACCCCAATAAAATCTAGATAATCCTTCAGGTGCAATAATCAAAGTTTCGCTGTCATCTATTGGTTCAAATCGGTGAATAAATCGACTCGCCAATTGTCCATAGCCATGTGTGACTATCCATACATTTTTTACATGTTTTCCAATTGTGCCAATAGTGTAAACGTGAGCCGTTCGTGTAGCTGAAAATTTATGATGTGTCGCCATTTCCTAAAGGTAAGAAACGTTGGGAAAATGCAAAATTTTAAATGTAAAATTCAAAATCTAAAAGTGTATCAAACATAAAGTGTTTGACCAGAAACTACTATAAATTAAACTGGTAATAAAGAACGATAAAAAATAGGGAAGAATAAATAAAAGAATGAAAAAGTATAAAATCTAAAAACGTTTTTAATAAATCCAAGAACACAACCTAGAACATGAATCCGTATGGGTGAACCTGTAAATAAAAAATACCCCAACGGGCAAACTTGTATTTCATAGTGTATCAACACAAAGTTTTTTAAGTCCGTTGAGGTATCAAGATGTCCTTAAATCGGTAATTGATAGGTGATGGTATAGGGAAAGAACCATCATCCTTATTAGGATGGCCTTTCTTTTGGCATCATAAAATATATGAAAGCCATGATATAGAAAACATCATAGTCTTGAAAACCATGTTGTAAAAAATTGCCCGCAATGTGTCTGAGATTAGAAGAATATCTTTCGTTGTTGTCGAAATGTTCTTGAGGAAAAGATTGTAATCTGAAATGAATAGTTTCTTAAATACAATTGCGAATTTAGAAATAAAAATGGAACTCTCCATATATTTTCAAATAAATATTAAAAAAAATGTTAATTTTTAAATGTCACAATATGCTCTTAGTTAATAATTTATAAAATAATAAATTTATTAGAAATAGACTATCAATCTATTGTAAATCAACAAATAACAAAAGATAAGTCCTTTTATGTAAAAAATATAAAGGTAATTTTTTTCTTATTTCAAGCTAAACTTCTTTGTAATAGCGTGACACGAGTTTAGGCTTCAGAAAAAATCAGCTGATGAGGTTCATTATATTATCCTAGTACAACTAGACTTAATTATGTACCTTTTATATTGATTAGTAAGTCTTAACAAAAAAAGAATTGAAAAAAAAGGCTCTTTGACAATTTTTGCATTGTTCCCGTCGGACGACGAAGTCATCCGACGGGAACGACCGTCTCGTCGGATGGTTTCGCCGTCCGATGAGACTAATAAAGTATCTTTTGCAAAAATTGTCAAAGAACCAAAAAAAATTATTTTTGTGATAGGGGTGATAGCATCTTTAAGTCATCCTACTAATAGAAATGGTCATAGCTGTATGAAACAGGAGCAAAATTTAAATAGAATAGCAAAGTATCTTTCGGACAATAGTGATTCGCAGGAAAGGGAGGAGTTGTTTGCCTGGGTGAAAGAAAATCCATCAAACAAAGCCCTACTAGAAGAGAGTATGGAACTCTGGGAAGTAGCTGAATCGTCAGATTTGGAATTCCAACCTAATATGGACGCCGCTTGGGCGAATATTGAAAAAAGGTTAAACCAAGTCAGAGCAGAAGATAAACAAGAGACCGTTATTAAACCAATTGGTTTCTTCAAACCTTGGATGCGAATTGCAGCAGCTATCCTCTTTTTAGTGAGTATCGCTATCTGGCAATATCCTAATATCAATGGAGAAAATTTAGTAACAACGGAAACAATTGCCCAAGAAAAAACGACCATTGAATTACCAGATGGCACTAAGGTTTGGCTAAATCAAAAAAGTTCTTTGCAATACGAAAAGCAATTTGATAAACGAATCGTCTATTTAGAAGGAGAGGCTTTTTTCGATGTAGCTAAGTTGAATGGAAAACCGTTTGAAATATATGCTGGGGCTTCAAAAACAAGCGTCTTAGGAACTTCTTTCAATGTACGAGCCTATCCTGATGAAAATAAAGTAGAGATAGCGGTTGAGACAGGGAAAGTAGCGTTCTCAGCAGAAAACAAGCCTAGTGAAAATGCTTTATTGACACCAGGAGAATTTGCCGTTTATACTAAAACGACTGAGAAGGTCGATAAATTAACCTTTACAAAATTAAATGCGGCGGCATGGAAAAAAGGAGCATTGCGATTTAGAAATTCTCAACTAGACGAAGTAATTGAATCTTTAGAAAGATATTATGACATCGATATTAAGGTGAGTAATAATAAAATTTATAATTGTATCTGGAATAATACTAAAACATTTGAAAAACCAGTTTTAGAAGATTTATTAAAACAGATAAGCTATACGAATAATTTAGCGTATAAACCAATAAAAGATAAGGTGTTTAGTCTATCAGGAAGTGGATGCGATAAATAATTAAACAGAAAAACCCTAACTAAAATTAAATGATAAAAATTACCCGACTGGTATTTTTATTGCTATTTCCAATATGCTTAAGTGCACAATCTGTGGACTTGAATCGCACGGTTACCCTTAAATATAATAATCAACAATTAGGGTATATACTCTCGGATTTAAGTCGAAAGTATAGCATTCCTTTTTCTTATAGTAGCAATTTCATTCCCGTAGCTAAACGCATTACGATTAGAGAAAGAAATATCTCTTTAGCAGAAGGACTCGATAAGCTTTTTGCGCCCACACAAATCGTTTATACCATTATAGGAAATAGTGTAGCCTTAAAAATAGATGCCTCAAAGGAGGTTATTCCAATAATTGAAAAACCGATTGAACGCAAGCAAAAAATTGAATCGGAAGAAACACCTTTGCTAAAAAAATTAAGTTTTCCATTATTAGTTTGGGAACATCAAATACCTGTAGAGGTATTAGAAAAAATGAAAAATCCTCCGCCTGTTCCTACCATTTCAGAAGTTCCTGATAGAGGAGAAGGTTTCATGGAAAAACAAATGATTCAAGTGACGCTAGTTCCACCAATAAGGACGAATGAGGAATTAGCCGAAAAAACCACCAATACTTTCTCTTTTAATATTTTATGGGGCAGAAATGGCGGCTTAGATGGTATTGAAATAGGAGGATTTGTGAATACGATTATCAATAATATGCAAGGTTTTCAATTGGCTGGAGTGGGGAATCAAGTAGAAGGAGATATGCAGGGCGGCCAATTAGCGACTATTTTTAATCATAATAGAGGTTTTACAAAAGGCGTACAGGCGAGTTTATTCAATATAGCCAATACGGGCAATGTGATTCAATTAGCAGGCATTGCCAATATTATTCAAAAGGATTTTGATGGCTTACAAGCTGCTATTGTTGGTAACTATACAAAGCGTCAAGCAAATGGCATACAATCCGCAGGCTTGTTTAATTATTCGGAAGGAAAAGCGAATATGCAATTTTCGTTGGGTTTGAATAAAGCGGCTGAAGTTAACAATCTACAAGTTGGTTTAGTGAATATTGCGAATAAAGTAAACGGCAGACAGGTTGGTTTAGTCAATATCTCAGAAACAGCAGAAAAAACGCCTTTTGGTTTATTTAACTACGTCAAAGATGGATATAACAAGATAGAAGTGGGCGGTAATGAAATCCTTTATGGTACGATTGGCTATAAATCGGGCACTCGAAAATTCTATAATATTTTTCAAATAGGAAGCCCATTTACTAAAAAAGTTTGGGGCATTGGATATGGTTTGGGAACTGCATTTAAACTAAAAGAACAACAACATTTTCATATAGAATATGTCGCTTCACACATCAATGAAAACGAATTTTGGACCACAGAACTAAATTTATTAAACCAGTTTAAATTTAATTTTGACTGGCAATTCAATGGAAATAGTAGTTTTTTCCTTGGGCCTAGCTGGAATATGCTAGCTTCTAAAAGAAAAGATATAGAGACTTTAGCAGTTGTAGGGTCAGATTTACCACCTTACACCATTTTAGATAAAACTGCTAAAAATACAAATTGGAAGATGTGGTTTGGATTGAGTGGAGGGTTTAGATTTTAAAAAATCAATTTAAAAAGTATACATAAAATTTAGGCAAAAGCAGGTCTAATAGGTACCTCGCTTTATAGGCAAAGTATTGCCAAAATTCAAAAAATGGTTATAGGATAACTCGATATTTCTAGTCAATGAGTCTAGAAATGACAGCCACGCTTGTATCCAAAATCAATAACCTTTTGTTGTCAGGAATCATCCGACTGTAAATTAAATAACTGACAACATTCATTTAAAAATAATTAAATCATGAAACAGATTTCTAAGTTTTTAATGATAGCGACCCTGCTATCTTTTGGATTAACTTCTTGCTATTTTGATTTTGACGATGATGGTCGAAGTCCTAATTTTTCCAACTGTGAACGAGGTTTTGGTAGTACCGTCACCCAAGAAATAGGATTAAGCGATTTCACGGGTTTTGAATTAAATACCGATGCTCAAGTTTACCTTTCTCATGGAGACGAAGTAGAAGTATTGGTCAAAGGACAAGAAAACATTATTGATGAACTAGAAACAAGAATCAGAAACGATATTTGGGAAATCAAATATGACGACTGTGTAGAAGATAGCGATGTGCTAAGAATCTACATCACAACGCCTAATTTAAATTTTATTGCCAATAATGGCTCAGGTAATATCAGTAGTGATAATATTCTAAAAGTAGAAGATTTAGAAGTTAAAAATAATGGTTCTGGCGATATTCAATTATCCATCGAAGGAAACATCATTACCTCCAGAAATACAGGTTCCGGCAAGCTAGAATTAGAAGGAGTTGCCTCTACCTTAGATGTAGAAATTAACGGTTCTGGCGACGTAGAAGCCTTTGATTTACTGGTTAGAGATGGACAAGTAGAAATAGACGGTAGCGGCGACGCACAAGTAAACGTAACGGATTTCCTAGAAATCATGATTGAAGGTAGCGGCGATGTTTATTACAAAGGGGAGCCAGATTTAAAGGTAACAACTAGAGGGTCGGGGAAGGTGTTTGATGCGGGGTAGTTTTATTACGATTGTAAAACAGGGTGTAAAACATGGTGATTTTTGAAATCACCATGTTTTTGACCAGAAAATATATTCACTATAAAATGTTCTGAAATGGACTTGATTGGGGCCTCGCGGTTATTGCGGGGCTTTTTAAATTATAAACCATCCAAAGCAATTATACCTCAATCGCAAATATGCAACAATATAAATTCAGCCACTAAACTACTGGCTATCAATAACTTAATCCAGTTTTAACAAAAATAAATGTTGCAACTTTACGCAACTTTACGTAACTTTACATAATACGTAATGTGCTAAATAAAAATTAGTAGTTACGAGATAAGAACTACCAACAGGTTCGCCCTGCTGGTATAAGTCGACTTTGCTACTACCGCATGGTGTAGTTGAGCCGCAAAAAGTCCTCGGTTCAATAACCGAGGCTTCTTTATTTTCGGACTATTCCATCTTTATCATTGGCTGCTGCCTTTTTCAATAAAATCGGTTGGAGGTTATCAAAAAACCGCTCCACTCTGTATTTTTTCAAAGCTCCCTTCGGATATTCTCTTCTGTATAAGCAATGTGCAATAGAATCTGCAGCTTGAACAAAATAAGACTTATCAGAGGAACGCATCACCACATCTTCGATAATATTATCTGTAGGAATTTGTCTATAATTGCCTAATGCAGTAGGGTATCTGGAAGGAACAGGATTGTAGACTCTCATCTTTCTGAGCAGTTGTCTTATCAAAGGTTCGTTGGTATCATCACTAAATATCATACCCAAATCTTTTCCTTCTTTTTTTAAGAAAGTATCGTACCGCTGAATCAATCGCTTCCACGTAATTTCCTGATAGTCATCTAATTCATTATGTTGCTGTTTATCCATACAAATATTGAGCACCCTACACTTTGCAAAAATTACAGGAAGTTGTTGCATAAAATCTCTTAGAATGTAAATGCGTTGCGTCTTTCGAATTGACCTGTAAGCATCCATCTTATTTATCCTAATCAATTCAGATGCGTGTATTTCTTCACTAATCGGCAATCCATATTCTTCCTTACAATATTTCTTAAAGTTCTTTAATTTTTCTAGGATGGGCATCCAATCATTTTGATGAAGGATGATTCCTGACAATATAAAATGAGGTGAGTTCATGTTATTATATTTTCCAGGGTCTCCACTTTCATCTACGTACATTATATACATTTGGCTATTGTATTAATTGTTTGGGTTGGAATCTCATCTATTTTTCTAAATTGTTAAAGCGCTAACAATAATAAATAAAATATAGGTTTTAGGAAAGGTTTTTCTTTTGGTTCGTAAAAATGATTAGCCTTGTATGCAACGACAAGACCTAGCAAAACTCTTATCACCAACATCATGAGTAAATATCTTATTGTATCTTTTAAAGCCATAGCCGAAAGCCTTGGAGGAATTCATTTCTGTACTACTCCAGTAATTCCCACTGAGATCTATATGGTCAAAACCTCCGGCATAGAAAAAATAGCCGCCAAGAAGGCCCGAAAATCCACTATTACCACCTTTTACTAAATTTTTATAACTATCGTGTGGATTACCTACAGTAATGTTCCCATATCCAAAAGTAGAATAACCACCATATACATTTGCAAGTCTTTTCCACTCACTATCACTAGGTAATTGCCATCCACTAGGACAAGCTTTATTTGCCATTTCCCAAGTATAAAGTCGACCATATTTATCACAATTACTATAGTCATTATCATAACACCAAGAATCATTAATTTCAAAGTTTAAATTTTGAGCCATCCACTTTCTACCATCTTTTAAGCGTACCCATTTGTAGGTCTGACCATCACGAGTATCAGTAAAAATGCCATTATCCATTTCACCATCGGGACTTTTTTTAGAAATAGGTTTCTTTTTTGGTTTTTCATTTGAAATTTCTGTTTTTTCTTTGACTTCTTCTTTATTTCTGTCTAAATAATCTTTCAAATAAATACCACCGAGTGTACCAAAAACGCCAATCAAAGCCGCTAGAATAGCATATCGACCAGCAATATGAGGGTTATTTTTATCTGACATTATAAAATAGTATATAAGGTTGGGTATTTCTTTTTGCCATAAATATAACAAAATAACGGTAAGTATAAAAACGTCAAAAGCCCTCACAACATTACGTTATGAAGGCTTTTGTACCCGGAGCGGGAATCGAACCCGCACGGCCGCGAAGCCACAGGATTTTAAGTCCTGCGTGTCTACCAATTCCACCACCCGGGCAGGTGGTGTGCGATTAAATCGACACAAAAAAAGTCTTCGCATTTGAAGACTTTGAGCGAAAGACGGGATTCGAACCCGCGACCCCGACCTTGGCAAGGTCGTGCTCTACCAGCTGAGCTACTTTCGCTTATAAAAATCGCTTTCTTTTAAAGCGAGTGCAAATATAAAACCTTTGTTGGCAATAAGTCAAGAGATAAAGGACTTATTTTTAAATATTTTTTCAAAAGGAAATCGCAAAAAGCATTGTAAGCGATTCACATTCAGTTATTTAGTGATAATAAAAAAATAATTCCATTTCTTAACATTTTGCTTTAGCTAATGATTTATACTCAATAGAATTGGCTAAAAATTATTAACTAAAACAAAATGACAAAATTATTTTTTCAAAGTACCTTCGTTAGGTATTTTTTACAAATGTAATTTAGCTTTTCTTGCCAAAAGCACCTCGTCTGATTCTTCTCTATCAGGGTCTGGCACACAACAATCTACTGGACAAACAGCAGCACATTGAGGTTCTTCATGAAACCCTTTACACTCGGTACATTTATCAGGAGAGATATAATAAAAATCTTCTTCTACAGGTTCATTAGCGTCATCTGCATCTACAGTCTTGCCTCCTTCTAACTCGTACTTACCTGTAACGGATGTTCCGTCAGAAACGGCCCACTCTACGCCTCCTTCATAAATAGCGTTATTCGGGCATTCTGGTTCGCAAGCACCGCAATTTATGCACTCGTCAGTAATTATGATAGCCATAATATTAAGTTTAGTCTTTAATCATTAAATGAAATAAAAAATAAGTACAGTAGAACATAAATTTATTTATATTCCGCCTCGTCGCCTGCGGCGACTCGGCGAGGGGATTTTTAAGGGAGAACAAAGTTTGATTTTCCGTTGGAAAATCAAACTTTGTTCTCCCTTAAAAACCCTTTTGCGAGGCTGCGGAGCAGCCGAGCAAAATACAAAAAACTTTTGCTACATTGTAAAAAGTCCCTTAGTACTTATTTTTTATATAAATATTTACAACGTCAAAATTGTTGTTATTAATTCTTACAGTTTTTTTTACTAAAAAGTTTAGTAAAAAGCATTCTTTTCTGCAAAGAAAAAAGAACTGCAAAATTAAATCATTCAAAATTCATAAACAATGAGGTAAAAAGAAATCCCAAATCTTCTAGAGAAGACCTGGGAAAACTTTTGTGTGTGTAAGTAGGTGTAAAGTAAGAATTGTATTATTATAGCATACTATTTTTTAATCTAAAATAAGCATTGTTTTCGTCATTTTTCCAGCCGAAGATTCTAATTGATAATATAATAAACCAGTTGCTGGTAAATCACTTCGTTCTAACGTAATCGTATGCATTCCTTTACCATAGTCTCCTTTCATCGTTTTAATAACTTTTCCTGCCATATCCATTACCGTAAAAGTAGTAGCAGACGCTTCTGACAAATAGAAACTAACTTCAGTACTTTCGCCAAATGGATTAGGTCTATTTTGGTATAAATCAAAAGTCTTATCACTAAATTCACTTTCGTCAAAGATTAAATCAACAGCTAGTAATTCCGCTTCAGTCGTATACCCTTCTGCTTCCGTAGTAGTAGAATTAATCGTCAACATTTCACTAAGTAACCCATCTTTTTGGGCAGTAAATCTTAGCGTAAAGAAAGAGGAATCTTCTGGTAATTTAGCATTGCCTTTTTTGTTCCAACTTGTTGTTAGCAATCCTCTCTTTATTAAAGTATATCCAAAGTGACTTTCTTCAACTAAACCACCTTCCCAGTTCTCAAAGGATAATCCATCAAATGCTAAGGTAAATTGATAGCCATCTATATTAGTCGGATTATTCAATTTAAAATCTATTGCATAAGATTGACCTACTTGCACTTCTTGGTCTTGAACATGAAAGTCAATTGTACCATTAAAGTTTCTATCTTCACTAGCTAATAAAGCATTAGGTTTAGCATTTCCATTTACATCTCCAACTTTCACCGCCATAAAATCAAGGGAAACATTTTCGTCAATAGCTGTAATTGTATGTTCTTGCTGATAGCCATCAATCAAAGGATTAGATGCGTTCATTGGATATGCCATGTTCACAAATTTCCAACTTTCATTATTTGGGAAACTAGTAATAATATTCAAAATCAACTGTCTAGTTATTACCATATCAAAAGCAGTAACACTACCTGATTGATTGACATCCGCAGCAATATAGTTGTATGGAGAATCAAAAGCCTGGAGTCCTAAGATATGCTTCTGCATCAATACTAAATCAAAAGTCGATACTCCATTTAATGGATACTTATCCTTCTTTGGTCTAATGGTATAATCCGCACCTTCTTCTACTTGATATTCAAAAGCACCACTATTATCTGTTGTAATCATAGCAGGCATTTCCCCCGTCCCCTTCATAAAGACTTCCACTTCTTCCACCATATCACCCGTAATTGTTTGGATACGACCAGCAATAGTTGGTCTAGGTGTACCACATAGGTTTGTATTGTCTGTAATATTAATTGTAGCACTACAGAAGCTATACAATTGGGCTTCATCAATCACATATAAATTAGCAGTTGTCTCCCCTAGATAAGCACAATCTAAACTTACAAAAGTAGGTAAAAGCAGGACCTCTGCAAGATTAGTTGGAACAGGTGTTCCCAACGCAGCGTGCCAGATTCTTAAATCCAAATCACTTGTGCTTGTGCAATTATCATAACTATAAGCATTAATATCACTAGTCGTTAAATTTACTATTCCAGCAGTATTCAGATTAAGTTGAGCATTTTCGCAAAGTGCTGCTGGTCTTCGGCAATCTTGGAAAGTAAAAGACCTTTCATTAGCCCCAACATTCCCACAATTATCAGAAGCAGTAAATCGAACGCTATAGGTTCTATTTGGTTGAACGACATAATAAAATTCGCTTCCCACCCCAGAAGTCAGTCTAACATTTCCTTCAAAGATTTCATAGCTAAAATCTAAGTCCGTGCTTGCCGTGCAATCCATACCTGTCGCAGAAAATAATCGTAATGTATCACACTCATAAGGTGCTGCTCCTGGAGTCACATCTGGTTCACCAAATGGTTCTGCATCAGGCACACCAACAATACAAGTTTCAACATCTGGAATCGTAATAATTGGCGCTTCACTATCCATGACAATAATTACTTGGGTATAAGTAAAATATCCTAGATTCTCCAAAGTAGTTCCAAATACATTTCCATCAGAAGTAAAAGTTCTTCGAGAATCAGCGGTAACAGTACCACCAATCTGGTCTCTAGGTAACTCAAATGGATTTTGCACATTTGAATGTTGACAACCATTAATCACTAACCACTGCCGTAATACTTTGAAGCAAGAACCATCTTCTGTTTCAAAAACTTGGTCTTTCACTTCCCAGCCAATTTGGTCACAAGTTCCACTATTAATCGCCAATACCATTTCTGGAATATTTCCGACATCAGTTGTACCACATTGTAATACCGTGTCCGCAGGGAAGGTAATAGACCAGCCTGGACGATAATCGACCGTAATATTTTGATAGTACCAAGGATAAAGAGAACTGTCAACCGACCTAGTTCTAAACCTTCTCTTCATAACCTGCACCCCACAAGCTTCTTTAAGTAATTGATATTGTTGTTCAATACTAGCATTGATACAAACAGTATTTGCTATATCACATGCTGGGTTACCAAATTGATTATTAATTACCGTTGCTAAATGTGCTTCAATCGGTTGCCATTCGGTTTCATCGAATGTGTTATTTCCATTCGCATCTGTTGATTCTCCTAAATAATTAACTTCAAAATCATCGCAAAATCCATTGGCATCAGGTAGATCTCTACAAACAGATTGTGGCTGATTTTCAGGAGTAATTGTTAACCAACATTTATTATGATTTCCACTTTTATCAATCACTAATAATTGTACTTTAACCGTAGAATTCATATCACAACAACCAATCTCTATATCAGAAGACCAACCATTAGCTCCTGTATCTGTACCAAACGTAGCAGCAACAAAGTCATTAATTTTTTCTGGATATTCCGTGGAGCTACCACAAAGCGTTCTTCTAATTAAAATCGTATCAATGCCGCAAGCATCAAACGAGCCATCGCTAATATCCTCAGCAGCAATCCTCAAGTCACCATATGCCAGACTAACGATTAATTCATCCGAACAGATAGCCGTCGGAATCGTCTGGTCTGCTATATTGAAATAGACATTACACACATCAGAGTTATTTCCACAATCATCTCTCAGCACATAAGCCACCCTATAAGCACCGACTTCTAATGGATTTAAAAAAGCTAATTGAGTGCCTACTCTAGTATCATCAGCTACTCGGAAAATACCTTGAACAATTGATGCTAACTGAATATCACAGTTATCCGTACCTGTAGGTAATGGTATCGTTCCAGGTAATCCTGTACATTCATTATAAACCGTTCTGAAAACATGAGGATTTGTGGAACTACCAAGTGTATTTCCAGATGGGCAATTAACCAAAGGAGCAATCGTATCCCTCAATAAAATAAACTGTGTATCTACAGAAATCGGGTCTCCTACATTATCACAATCATCAAACAAGGTGAAAATTCTAAGGATGTTAGAATTGGCACCACAAGTACCTGGAATAATTTTATCCTCAAAGGTTAATTCAAAATTACAGAAAGCAGCTTCCGTTGTAATAACGTGATTGCCAATACCATCTCCATCAGAATCAATCATTGGCCATCCCGTCAACTCTGGGTCGGTATTAACACCACAATCTAAAGTAGTATCCTTAGGTGCAGTTATCATTTCAGGTCGTTGAATGGTAATATTTTGTATCGCCTCACTGGAGTTTCCACATCTATCATAAGCAGTCCAAGTGACTTGGATAACTTTATCTGCTTCACAATTCCCTCCTGGGTTAGGTGGAATAGAAGCAACCAATCTATCAATTTCACAGTTATCAATCACCGTAGGAGTAGGCAACATACCTTGTGTTAAAGACATATCGTGGCAACCAAAAATGGAAACATCAGAAACATCAACAAATACAGGCTTAATCCCATCTATTAATTTAACAACACCAGAACAAGAATCAATCGTACTTACCATACAACCATTCTCACTTACCTGCAATGTCCTAAATATCGAAACTTCGTAGAAGGTATTACAAGTAACATTACCTCCTTCTCCTGCATCCAATATAGGATAGTTTGGTCCTGTTCCTATGACATAACCTTTATCCGTTTTAACCCTTATCGAGTAGGTTTGAGATACAAAACCACTCACATCATCACAACTATTTTCTAAAATATCATCAGGTCGAATCATAGTCGAACAGCCCTGCCCAATAGTCGTTATAATCGTATCATTACAAGCTAATACCGGCGCAGATACATGTACTCTATTAGACGTTGTAATCGTTGTGTCAGCTAATAACTTATATTCTACTTCATAAACACCAATTGGGAAAACAGGGTAAGATAATTGGCTCGCGGGAAGCGTATCTCTAAAATCACAATAGGTAACGATAATATCATCATTAGATAATAAGCAATCACTACTACTTCTACTAACTGTGGGTGTTCTGAAATTAACTCTAGTTTTTAAACTATCACAAGAAGCAGAAGCAAAAACATCATCTGGTTTATTCAATAAAGTTACCCCTTGCAATGAACAATTGATTAATGCTTCCCAACCTGCCCCTTTAAAATTATCTCCATTAGTAGTAAACACAAAAGTTAAACAACCTGTAGGATTGATATTTGGGTCACAGTTAGAATTTACACCTCCACCATTAAAATTAGAAATACTATTTCCACTACCTTTAGCTATAAAAGTAGCTGTCGTGTCCAGACCATCATAAACCGCCAAAGTATCCCCAGCCGCTAAGTCAAATGTTTGAAAAGAAGCATTTAAAATTTGTCCTGCAATATTGGGACAGATAGTCATTTCATTATACCTAGCAGAAGCATCTCCATAAGAATGAACCCCATCATTAACAAATCTATTATCGGCTGTACAATCATCAATTGTTGCAAAGCCACTTACTCCAGAGTAAGATGGAATCACCATTTTTTGGTCAGCACCACAAGCTTTTTCATAATGACAGAGATTACCAATGGATAATTCATCAGTACCATTCGTTACAGTAATATAATAGCCAATATCATCTACATGAATACCATTCAAGGCATATTGACTCAATCCATTTCCTAGGTCAATTTCTGTTAAATGTTGTCCTGTTGAACCCGTTGAAAAGGTAATAAGCGGATACGGTGTACCACCTGATGCAGGAGGAAATGTCCCAGTTGGACTCGTAAATAATCCGCTTACAGAACTAATATACCAAGTCTCTCCTGTTTGAGAAGTGACGGTTACTGTTTCTGAAAATTGACCATCCTTTGAACCATTTGTAGTTTCATTAGCCAAACAACTACAAGGGTCCGCAATAGTAGGGTCAAAATCATCATTTAGAATATATCCATTTCCAATAGAATCACTAAAAATGATATTTCTTCCACCAACTTGAAGATTACTTAATTTAACTATAAACAACTCATCTATTTCAGTGATACCATCTGCAATGACATCTACAGAAATAGTGGGAGATTCATTCGCAGTTCCAACAAAATTCAGCGTTCCTGAATTAGCAATATAATCTGTATCAGCAAGCGTTGCCGTGCTATCACATGTTGAAAAGTCAACCGTTAGCGCAGTATCTATATCATTATCTAAAGTAACTGTAAAGGTATAAGTTGTCAGCCCTGTATTTCCCTCAACTAATGTAATATCATCTATAGTCAAATGTCCACTATCGTCATTGATAATCGTACCAACACCTATACTATCCGTAAAATAAACGGTTCTATTTCCAGGAAGAATCTCTGTAAGCACCAATTTAAAATACTCATCTAATTCGACAATATTCTCTCCATTAACCGCTACCCTAATCGTATCGCTTACTTCACAATTCATATAAAGTGTATCCGCTTTTTGGACATAATCTGTACCCGTCGTAGTCGTACTATCCATAGTCATAAAAACGATACCCAAAGAATCTAAAGGATTACTTAAAGAAACAATAAATTCAATGGAATCAACCCCCGTATTTCCTTCTATTAACATAGGGTCATTAATAGCAACATAGGCCGTATCATTATTAAGAATTGTCCCTACATGAAGGCTATCATTATTTTGAAATAAAAGCGTTCGACCAAATGCATCAATATTGGCGAATAGCAATTTTAGACTTTCGTCTAATTCTACTTTCAAGTCGCCCTGAATGCCTATTTTAATGGTATCCAAGCCAAGGAAAGTATAGCCTACACCTGTCCCACTACCTGTTCCTATGCCTGAAGCTGAAAAGTAATCACCACCGGCAACAGTTGCAGTACTGTCCATAGTCATAAAATCAAAGGTGAAATTAGTATCTAACTCTCCTTCCATATTCACTACAAAACATAAAGAATCAACATTGGTATCTCCTTCAGTAATCGTAACATCCTGAGCATAGAAATATGAAGTATCATTGTTAATAATGGTTCCGACCCCAATATCATCTTTAATAAAAATATTGTCAGTAGCACTATTAGCACTAACTAGTCGAACTTTTAAATATTCGTCCAACTCTGTTTTCATATCAGCCAAAATGGGGACTTTGATAGTGTCCGTAGGGCTACCACCGCTCTGAAATCGTAAGTTACCTCCAATCGGGATAAAATCCGTATCTCCATTTCTACCTGTGTAAAACCCACCATTAGCAGTACTATCCACAGAGGTAAACCATAGGAAAAAATCAGAGTTAATGTCCGTTCGTTCTACCACAAAAAGAAGCGTATCAATCATCATGGTATCATTACCCTCGATAATAGTTGCATCTTGAATAGAAACAGTATCATCAACCATCATAGCCAAATTAGTTTGCGCCATACTGTTTGATAGCACCTCTATATCTTCGGTTGAATCAAGAAATACCCAATCTGCTAGCCCTGTAAAGAAACTAGTTAGCATAGAAAGGGAAAATGTTAAAGAGATTAGCGTTCTCATTGTATATTTTCTTAGTAAATTAAAATATAGCCTGGCCAGCCTATTGCGTACAATGAAAGTACCGTATAGCTAAGTACAGACTTAGTTCAGTTGTGTGTAGTTTGGTTACTAAGAATTGGAAATATATCAGTTGAAAAATTAGAAATCGAACCTATAAAAATCAGTACAATAATGCACGTATTTTCCTAATAAGGTCAGCGCCCAATTTTTAAAAATATTTTGGTATGTGAAGTTTTGTAGAATTGTAAGTGTAGAAAAATAAGTATATGTGTGTGTAAGTAGATTACTTATTTTTTTGCTAAATGAGCATTATGTGTGTGTGTAAGTAGATATGCTCATGAAACAAGGTGCATTCGAATTATTCCAGCGATAGAAAGTCAAAATATGCTGTAATTCTTTTTAAAATCTTAGGAAACGGAAAAAATAAAGAACACAAAAAAATTGGTCAATTGAACTTTGGCCAACTATTGCATGTGGATAAGGTAAGTTTAAATTCGATAATAAATATCGATTTAAAATTGCTGGAAGTGCAGCTTCTTGCTGCCTATTGCCTATTGGCAATAAAGGTGTAAAAAATTTTCTCATGGGATAATAATGTGTTTTGAGGAGCTGTCGTTTTAATTAAATTAAGTTTGTCTGAGTGCGTAAAACTCCTCTATTAGTTTTCTCACAGACAATAAGGTAAAGCCAAATTCTGTTCCAAAACAAAGCAAATTTAGTTTTTCAAAACACCTATTTTTTTTTATAATTCTTATTTAATTGATTATCAACTCAATATAAGATAAAAATGAATATAAATTATTATTGGTTTTAATTTATAGTTTTCACCATGCATTTTCTATTCTAATACTATGAAGTTACTTTTAAAGTAATTTTTCATTATACCTAAAAATCAAATTACTTCATGCAATGTTCTTCTATTCGTCTATTTCTAATTATAACCTTCCTTATATTAAACAATTTATCGCTCCTAGCACAAACTGATTCTTTAAGAGCTGGCGAATATTATCAGCAAGGGGAAACGTTGCTGCTAAAAGGAAAACCAGATAAAGCCATAAAATTTTTCCGAAAAGCGACAATTTCAAACGATGAATTAACAGCGGCATGGAGAGGTTTAGGTATTTGCTATGAGCTGTTAGAAAATTACGATTCTACGATTGTACAATATCAAAAAGTGATTAACTTAAATCCCAATTTTTCCAGAGTACTATATTTTGAATTAGGTCGCACTCATTATAGAAATGAGCAATACCAAAGTGCTTTAGACTATTTTGATAAATTTGAAAAACTGCAAGAAAAAAATATCAATGCTTTTGGGTTTAATGGAGAAAAAGAGAAACAATTTGAAAGGGAATATATAGAAACATTACCACGCAGTATACAAGAATGTAAAAACGCTTTAGCCCTATTAAATTTCTCCAAAGTCAATTATATTGAAAATTTAGGCGCTGCTATTAATACCAACCAAAATGAGTATTTCCCCTACGTTTCTAATAATCAAGAATTAATTTTTTATACCTCTAATATTTTTGATAAAGTGACTAAAGAAGTTTTTAATGAGAATCTAAATTTTAGTTACCAACAAGAAGGATGGCAAAAAGGAAAAGTAGTCGATAGTCTCGTTACCACTTCTCAACACGAAGGAATGAGTACTTTTACTAGAGATGGCGTGATGATGATTTATACCGTTTGTGAACAAGAAGGCGTCTTGGCCAATGGTTGTGATTTGCGAAAAGCAATCCTATCAAAAGATTCCATCCTAACCGTAGAACATTTAGAAGGTCAAGTAAATTCAGAATTTTGGGAATCCCAGGCAGCATTAAGTTGCGATGGGAATCAGCTCTTTTTTGCAAGCAATAGAAAAGGAGGATTAGGGTTAACCGATATATGGATGAGTCAACGCTTACCAGATGGTAATTGGGGGAAACCAAAAAATTTAGGTAGCAGTATTAATACCAAAGGCTATGAAGAAGCTCCCTTTATAACAAACGATGGAAAAACCTTGTTCTTTTCTTCCACAGGACATTTAGGCATGGGAGAGCAAGATATTTTCATGAGTCATTGGAATGAAAAAGGGTATTGGGAAGCAGCTATTAATTTGGGGCCGCCGATTAATACCGCCGCCAGAGAACTAGGCTTTTTTTTAACCTCAGATAATAAAACAGGCTATTTTGCTTCTGATAAAAAAGAAGGCTTTGGCGGTATGGATATCTATAAATTTGAAATACCCAATCAATTCGAAGTAGCTCCGACTACTTTTGTCGAAGGATTTGTTAAAGATTCCATTACAGAGGCTCCAATAGAAACCTACTTAGAGACTTCTGCCAGAGGTCGTATAAAAACAGATAAAAATGGGCGATTCTTTTTTTGCCTACCTGCTGAAAAAGCGCTTTCAATCAATATTAACAAAGAAGGGTATTTTTTTTATCAAAACACCACATTCATTCCTCAATGGAATAATAAATCTTTATTTCAAATCAACTATTATCTCCGTCCAATTCCAGAAAAAGTTGTTGAAGAACCTGAAGCAATGCTCCTTCCAAAAGATACGCTTCCGATAACAAAACCGCCAATATACCACACCGTCTATTTTGAATTTAATGACTTTGGGCTAAATCCCACAGCAACCAAAATTTTAGATAAATTATTTGCTACTTTTAATCAGTTAGATTTTAGTAAAGTAGAAGTGATTGGCTATGCAGATACGGTTGGGTCGAGCGATTATAATATGGATTTATCAACTAAACGAGCAGCGAATGTCGCTAAATATTTGCGTTTAAATGGTATTAATTCGAAAGAGATGATTACCTTGGGGAAAGGAGAAAATAATCAATTTGATAGCAATCGGTTAAATCGGCGAGTAGAGGTTCGTTTTCAATAAAAATTAATACTTATTAGTCATGCAGCATATTTTAATCACCGGCGGAAATGCAGGAATTGGTAAAGCAACCGCAATAGCTTTAGCTAAAAAAGGCGCAAAAATAATCATAGCCAGCCGGAACGATACAAAAGCAGCAAAAGCAGTAGTTGAAATAAAAGCGGCGTCAAAAAATGAAGAAATTTATAGTTTAAATTGTGATTTAGCCAGTTTCGATTCGGTAAGGGCTTGTGCAAAAAATTATAGAGCACAATTTGGACAGTTGGATATTCTAATAAATAATGCGGGATTAGTAACGGATAAGCTACAATTCACCCAAGATGGTTTTGAATTACAGATTGGGGTCAACCATCTTGGTCATTTTTTATTAACTACACAATTAATTGATTTATTAGAACAATCGAAAGAACCGAGAATCGTCAATGTGAGTTCAAAAGCACATTATAATGGAAAAATAAATTTTAATACTTTTAAAGGAGAGGTAGGTCCAGAAAAATACAAAGGCATGCTAGCTTATGCTCAGTCAAAGTTGGCGAATATCCTTTTTACAAAAGAAATAATCCGACGCTATCCTTCCATCTACTCTCATAGTTTACATCCTGGCGTAGTTGGAACGGAGATAGCTCAAAAGAACAATAATAAAAGATTATGGAGAGTTGTATGGAAGCTTTTCTCCCCCGTTATGTTAAGTCCAACAAAGGGTGCAAAAACATCCGTTTATCTAGCATCTTCACCTGAAGCTTTAAAAACAAATGGAAAATATTTTGATAAGCAAAAAGAAGTAGCACCTGCAGAAATTGCTAATAATACAGCTTTAGCAAAAGAACTTTGGGAAGTAAGTGAAAAATTGGTTAGCTAATTATTTGACTAAAATAAAAGAGTACACCATATAGCCAAAATAGTTATTTTCACATAGTTCTCATAGTTATACAATGTTACTTCACTCTGATGTGTTCTAAAAGTGCATCCATATCCACATTTTTTTCAATCAGTTCAATAGCTCTAGCCACTTTCCAAGGAGTGCTTGTATTAATCTTCACTTCAATTCGACTAATTTTTAAAACAGAACCGTAAGTATCCAAAAAAGTACGAACAACAGGAATTTTATGTTCTTGTATATATTCCAAACATGCTCCACTAATCGAACCATGACCTGTAGCAACGATTCCCGATAAAGGAGATTTATCCAAACCAACTAAATTCGAAATAGATTGGATTTTCTCAATAGCATCTCCTACTCTTTGAGCACTCACTACTAATAATAAATCTTTTGAACTTTTCAATTCACCTAAGTCAATTAAAGACCCCGCCAATATATCCTCTACTTTATTATCTAATTGGTCATCATTAAAGCTAACGACCCCATTAATGGCCTTGGCAACTGTTTTCATTAAAGGAAACGCCAAACTTTTATCATACGGGATAACACCTAAAAGTGGTAAACCAACACTTTCTAAGTATTTACCCACATAAGTACTGACCTTATCAATTTTTTCAGGCTTGACTTTATTGATGATAACACCAAGAATTGGAATATTTAACATCTGGAATTTTGCCAGACATAAAGATAACATATCAATAGTACTTCCGATACCTCCTTCTACTATCATAATAACATTCGCATCAATCATTTTGGCAACATCAGCGTTGGATAAATCAACAATACTACCAACGCCCGGATGACCAGTCCCTTCGTAAATAATCAATTCATTTGTCCCATCTAGTTGTTCTCTAGCATATTTGATACGTTCTGGATAAGCATAATTTTCAGGGTTATCGATAAAAGCAGAAGTTGCCCCTTTTCCTAAAATAACAGGACTATGAACCTCCGCAGCTAATTTAAACTTCATTAGGTCCGCAAAAAGAATAGCATCCTTATCAACTTCCATACTATTTAAGTACAAAGATTTCTGACCAACAGGTTTACAATATCCAATCTTCAATCCTTTCTTCATAAACGCTGCGACAAGACCAAGAGTAGAAGTGGTTTTACCAACGTGCTGACTTGTTGCTGCTACATATATGCTTTTATATGCCATACTATAAATAGTTTTTTCTGGAAATTTGAATACTTTATTTACTCACCATTCTTAAAGGAATCAAATGGGGCGGAAAGGTAAACATTTTCTACAAAAAATGGAGTTAAAAATATATTACAAAAATATATTATGTTTTCTTGGATTGTTTAGACATTATAATATCTTTGTCCTAGAGACAGTTATAAAATATTTTAGAATAACTAATAATTTCTAGTTTTCACAGTAATTATCAACACCTATTTCTAAAATAATAAGAGCCTTCCGAGGGAATTTAAATTTAAACTAATAGATTTCTTTGTAATCAAAAACAAAAATATTTTTCTATTATTTAAGTAATGCGGATTGATTAGACTTGCGTCGGTTTAAGAAAAGGAGAACCCTCTGGAAAAATTCCAGATTCCAGCAGCCATAAAGATGGCTTTGTCTCTGAGTTCCTCGTTTTTGTTTCTAAATTTATGAACTAAAATATGGTATCTCTTGATACCCG
>CALLVC010000325.1 GCA_938010785.1 uncultured Saprospiraceae bacterium | reverse complement strand
GGATAGTTGCTCTAGAAATTTTTCTTCTTTGCCTCCTTTGATGTATTCAGCGGTGTGTAAGGCAGCTGATAGTACTACTTGTTCATGTGGATTAGTGTAAATTTTTAGGGCACTTTCGCAGAGGTCTTGGAAGAGGGAATTTGAGATTTGCATATTTAGGAGGTTTGCAAAGAACATAGAGAGTGCCATTGGGTAATTGAGGTCTATTTTTCTTTCTTTTAAGCCATAAAGGATTTTACTGCCTAGTTCGAAAGCTTTTGCATGAGTTGTTCTTTTTTCTGTAAAATAAATAGCGTCTCCGAATTGTTTGAAGACTTTTTCTTTGGAAGATTTATTTATTTCTAAAATTTCCCATGATTTATCTTCTTTATTTAATAAGAAGTATTGAGTGGCTAATTGACCAGAAGACCAACTAGCTTTTTCTTTATTTTTAGTTAAATTAATTATTTGATTAAAAATATTTAATGCATTTTTATCCTTATAAATTTCTCTTTGAAGAAATCCAATTCTTGATAAATTGCTTATTTGGGCATCTTTATCGTTTTTTTCTTGATTAATTTTAAATGCTTTTTGATACATTTTAATTGCCTCTTCATATTCATTTAAGTTATCTAGAATATCTGCATAAAGAGTAGTCCAATGTATATCCGATTGAATTACTTCTGAATGCGTTTTTATTAATTCTAAATTAGATTCTAGAATTAATCTTGCTTTTTGATATTCTCCTAGGAATGAATAGATAAGAGCACTGAAGTACTTACTATATCCCTTTCCTGTATCATCCTTTATAATTTCATAAAGATTATACAGTATTTCTGTGGTTTTTAATAAAGAAGAAGTAAAGCTTTTTTCTACATACTTTTGACTTACTTTTAGTAAAATTTCTATTATTTCTGCAGCTAATTCATCAGGGAAAACTTCATCTTCCTTGTCCTTAAAAATCTTTTTATTTAAAAAATCTATGGATTTAGTAGATTCTATATCAGAATCTAGAACTAGGGAAGTAATTATTAAATTTAATTTGTTTTCATATTCGTAGTTTGCTTTAACACCTAAAAGTAGGTCTTTCCATTTTTCAATATTCTGATGTTCTGGCCAATCTTCTTTCGGTAATCCTGCTCCCTTCAATCCAATACGAGCAAAATCAAAAGCGGCATCATTTGGTTCAGTTTCCAAGTACTTAACAGCCCGCTCCACCAACTCATCCACCTGATAAAAACTAACCAAAAAATCAGACAACAACCATACAGGCGTATAACTCTGCCCATGAAAAACTTCTCTATCCTGATAAAAAAGCACATAAATCCTATCAGCTAAATAATAGCGAAATTGCCGAGAACCTGTTCTTTTCTTTCCTAGAATATACCCATTGTCTTGCAACCACAAAAAGTGTCGAGACACACTATTTTGGGAAGTACCCAAATATGTCGCAATTTCACTCTGCGATTTATTCTCCCCTAATCGAATCAAAGTATCTAACAATTGACGAGGACGGTCAGGAATATTGCTCGTTAAATTTTGGTAATAGGGTGTTAAATCGTCAATCAACCCGTAGAGAGTTTGTGCAGTGGAAATAGCATCATCTTCTAATAGTAAATTAGATAAAACAACCGCCATCCTTGGACTACCACCTGTATACTTATGAATTGCTTTAAGCTTGTCTTGTCTTAGTTTATATTGTTCAGGAGAGAGTTCATTCCCTGTTCTGCTTACTTCTAATTTATAACGTCTTTCAAAATATTTATGATAGGCTTCTTCTCCCCAAGATTTTAATTTTAAGGGTTTCCATGCTTTAAAAAGGCGTTTATTATAATTGCTGTCTACATTAGCCCTTGGACTTGCGCCAATGAGGGTCAAACCTTCCACATGCTCTAATAAATTCCTAAATCGAGCTTCTTTAATTTTGGCTTGTTTTTTATCTGCACGTAATTTATCAAGGAATTCATTGATGTTTTCCATCACTATGACCAAAGAATAATCTGGGAATTGTTGTCGCTTTTGTTGAATAACATTGACCAATAATTTTAATTGCTCTTCCCATACTTCGTCTGTTTCTTCCCAAATAGCAGTGACATTTTCAAAGCTATTTCCTTTTAAATAAGCCAAGACCATTTTTAATAAATCGGTGGTGCATTTTATGTTGCTCTGCTCTTCTGGAAGAGAGACAAAATCACTGTTTTTGAATAGTGGATTTTCTTTAAATCTAATACTCAAATACTTTAGGAAAAAAGATTTCCCCATTCCTCTTGGACCAAAAATCAGCAGATGCGAAGGACTACTATCTTGCGCTAAGTTTTCTTCCAATATTTGCAAAGTTTGTGCTAATAACTGTTTTCGACCAGTAGCTAATGCTAAGACGGTCTCATCGTCCATATTATAAGGGTTAAACTTTGCAATGTGTTGTAACATAAAGGATTAGATTGAAAATGTTTAAAAATAATACGGTATTTATTTAGAAATGACTTTTTCTTCCAAATTCCGTTTATTAAGCCACCAATTTCTCAAAATATTTAAAGTGAATTGATATTCTTGTTGCCCTGTCAAATACAAAAACTCAAAGTCAATTAGGCGAATTAAAGTAGCATAGTCGAACTTTTTCCCTAAGGCTTTTTGTAAGGGTTGTAAAGAAGTGGTTTGATGTATTGCAACAACATCTAAAGTAGCCATTGCTTTTTTCAGCGCAGTTCCTTCGAAATTTTGCATTCGTTCTTCAAATTGATAAACAAAGTCTGTAAATAAGCCTGGCATAACCTCGTTGTGATATACTGTTTCTACGGATGCTGGACTATCACATTCTGCAATTACAATGGAATTAAATGCGTACTGGATAAAATAGGGAACATGGTCAGGCATTAAATCCAATAATTTTTTGGTGATTTCAGGTGTCCACCAATCATAAATCTTTCCTTTAAGTAGTCGATTTATTAATTCCTCACTAGCTTTTTTATCAAAGGGAAGTAATTTCATGGTATTTAAGCCCGATAACAACTTCCTTGAAATTTCTAAGGTATCTAATTGTTGGTGTAGATTAAGAGAACCTGCAATTCCCATTGGTAACCCTTTGTTACGCCATGCTTTAAGGCTACTTAGTATCATTGTGATTTCGGGAATTTGATTTTCTCCCTTTTCAGTCATATTTTCAAAAAAGAAAGGCAATTCATCTAAAAACAGATAGATATTTCGATTCTGTTCGAAGAACATACTTACTAAACTTTCTAATGCTTGACCATAATTTAACCATTGGTCACGGAGTTCCAATTTTATTTTTCCAAAGGAGACAGCTTGAGCTATTCCCGATATATATCCGACTACTTTTTCTGGTAATTGTTTACTATCACTCAGTGTTTTTTGAAACCTTTTCTTTAAACTATCAGGTAGATTTTGATGCAATGTTTTATAAAAGTCAATTGGTTCACGGAGTGTAGAACAATCCATTTCAATTACAACATTTCGTTCATTTTCTTTTAAATTTCTTGCTACTTGTTTTAAAAAAGAACTTTTTCCTGTTCTCCTAATTCCTAATAAAAGAAAACTATTCCCATTGTGCATCAATCGAATAGCGGTTTTTAGCTCTTTTTCTCTATTGATAAAATTATCTCCATAAACTGGAGAACCTACAACATTTTTCATAGTATGATATTTGGTTAATATGAGTATGAGTTCATACTTTATTTGCAAAAGTATGAGTTTGTATTAATACTTGCAAGTTTTGATGAAATTGAAAATTGTTTTTAGTTGCATGTTTGTTGGTCATCTTGAATTTACAAGTTCACCTTTGTCTAAGGTCGGTAAAATTTAGAAATGCTTTAAATTTAAATAAGAGGACTTTTATTATCGGCTTCGCTGCTATTTTAAATCCTAAACCCTTAACAATAATTATTGAGGACTTTGTTTTGTATTATATTTTACACTCATATTTGAGAACCCATTTGTCCCTCCAAAACAAAACCCGTAAGTTTGCAGCTATTCAAAAATTCTAATCAAAAATCCAATACCATTGATTCAGTACTTGAAAAAATATGATGGTCGCTTGCAAGAGTTAGAGGAGCCAGAGGTGTCCTGTTGGATAAATATTACCCCACCTTTTAGTCAAGAAGAATTAAAAGCGGTTTCGGATAAATATGATGTGCCTTTAGATTTCTTGACAGATTCACTAGATGTCGATGAGCGTTCACGATATGAGCGAGAGGACGATTTGCGGCTTATTGTATTGAATACACCTGTTTTAAATAATAAGGTGCGGGAAGATGAATCTATCTATGTGACGGTGCCGATTGGTATTATTCTGACCTTGGAACATGTCATTACTATTTCTGCCTTTGAAAATCCAGTCTTGGATTTATTTTTAGCCAATAGGATTAAGCACTTTGACCCTTCTGATGAACAAAAATTTATCCTACAAATTTTTGAACAGAATGTATATCGCTTTTTGAGTTGTTTGAAGAGTCTAAATCTCAAACGGAACTTAATCGAGAAGGAATTGAGCGATTCCCTTGAAAGCAGCAAATTGCGACAGTTATTAAGTATCGAGAAGAGTCTAGTCTATTTTGTGAATACTTTGAGTGCCAATGATTTATTAAAACTTAAGATGAAACGGACGGACTTCTTACATATTCGTCCTGACGAAGATAAGATGGACCTTTTCGAAGATATTATTATTGATAATAGTCAGGCACTTGAAATGTCCAATGTCTATACGAATATCCTACGTAGTACGATGGATGCCTATGCGTCTATTATTTCAAACAATTTGAATGTTGTTATTCAACGATTAACTTTAGTAACCATTATTTTAATGGTCCCCACCTTAGTGGCTAGCTTTTATGGTATGAACGTCAATGTCCCTTTTGACGGTGCCAAAGGTTCTAACCTGCCATTTTTTGTCATCATCGGATTTAGTATTTTAGTTTCTATGGCTTTAGCTTGGTTTTTTCGTTTAAAAAAGCTAATTTGAAAGCGAATACTAGTTCATTATCCACAAGACTTCACTAATTTGTTAATAACCTAGAAAATTATCCACACAAAGTTATCCACATTGTGGAAAACTTATTGAAATTTATTTAGTCTTGATAATCAGTTATTTAGGTTAGTTATTAACATTATGTGGAAAACTTTGGTTTTAAAAACCCGTATTTGTTGTTAATTTTATGTCACTATGATGAAAACGCTACATCCAGCGTATTTATCCTACCAAATTTCTTTCACGGACGAAGGGAAAACCTATAAGAAAGAAAGATTCGATTACAACTAAAATTAAGCAAACAAGATATCTCTGAGTACTTCATCGTACCCAAAAGAGCTATGTGCCTGATTGAAAAGGATTAATAAATTTTTATTTTTTACATCAATCTATTTTTATAAACAAATTGTTGTAGAGGATGAAAAGAAGTCAGACGTCAGACCGCTTCGCTGTCAGAAGTCAGATTAAGCTTGTGTCCAAATCTGACTTCTGACAACCAACGAAATTGACCTTTTGATTTCTATCCTCTATCACAACGTAAATGAATTTTGAATATGAGTGCTTTTGTTGAGCCAATTTTACAAGAAAACCCCAATCGGTTCGTGCTTTTTCCGATAGTACACGATGACATCTGGCAATTCTACAAACAATGTGAAGCTTGTTTTTGGACTGCTGAAGAAATTGACTTGTCTGCTGACTTGGTAGATTGGGACGCCAAGCTAAATGATAATGAACGCCACTTTATCAAACACGTTTTGGCCTTTTTTGCTGCCAGTGATGGAATCGTTAATGAAAACCTTGCCGAAAATTTTGTGAGTGAAGTGCAATACACAGAAGCAAAATTCTTCTACGGTTTCCAAATTATGATGGAAAATATCCATTCTGAGACTTATTCCCTTCTTATCGATACCTATATAAAGGATAATAAAGAAAAAGATTATTTATTTAATGCCATTGATACTTTGGACTGTGTTAAGAAAAAAGCAGATTGGGCATTGCGATGGATTGATAATGGCAATTTTGCAGAGCGAATCGTTGCTTTTGCCGCAGTAGAAGGTATTTTCTTTTCAGGTTCTTTCTGTTCAATTTTTTGGTTGAAAAAACGAGGCTTAATGCCAGGACTTTCATTCTCAAATGAATTGATTTCGAGAGATGAAGGAATGCACTGTGATTTTGCATGTCTTTTATATAATAACCACATCGAACGACCATTGCCAGTAGAAACGGTGACAAAGATGATTACGGATGCAGTGGATATTGAAAAAGAATTTGTATCTGATGCACTTCCAGTAAACTTAATCGGTATGAACTCCGATATGATGTGTCAATACATCGAATTTGTAGCAGACAGATTACTAGGTTCTCTAGGATGCCCTAAAAAATACAATGCGGAGAATCCATTCCCGTGGATGGAATTAATCTCCTTACAAGGTAAGACTAACTTTTTTGAGAAGAGAGTTGGAGATTACCAGAAATCAGGTGTAATGGCTGACAGGGACAAACAAGTGTTTACATTAGACGAAGACTTTTAACAGGAATTAGCAACTAGAACAGAAACAAACAAACATTTCAAGTAACTATTGAGAAACGAAAGAAAA